>JBGUZD010000018.1:0-7830 GCA_045222695.1 Candidatus Limivicinus sp. | reverse complement strand
CGCGTTCTCGCCGCAGAGCCCGCCGAGGAATTCCCGCGTGCCCTCCGGCGCGACGCTGCCGGAGACGATGAGATCGTGCACCGAGGCGCCCTCGCCGATCCGGCGGAACAGCCCCAGGCGCGAGCCCGCGCGCCCGACGCGCAGGCCGCTCACGCTGTGGCCGCCGCCGTCGAACTCGCCGGCGAAGTAGGGGATGGGCTCGAAATCCGTGTCCGTGAGGTCGATATCCGTCTCGAGCACGAAGCGCACGCCGCTGGAATAGCTCTCGCGCGCGCAGGAGCGCGCGAAGCGGAGAAATTCCGCCTCCGTCGAGATCTTCCGCTCGACGATCTGATCCGCCGGCTTTTCTTCCGC
Source organism: Candidatus Limivicinus sp. (assembly GCA_045222695.1). Lineage (GTDB taxonomy): Bacteria > Bacillota > Clostridia > Oscillospirales > Oscillospiraceae > Limivicinus. The sequence continues at coordinate 7,476 of JBGUZD010000018.1, read as the reverse complement.
GGCCGGCGCCGCGGCCAGGGCCGCGCCCGGGAGCGAGAGGAACAGCAGCGCCGCGAGGATCGCGGAGAGGATCTTTTTTCCGTTCATGTCTCTTCCTCCTCCCGAAGGTTCAGCCGAAAGCGCGTTTTTTCCACCGCTCCGTCCAGCAGCACCAGCAGCTGCGGCAGGACCGTGAGCACCAGCACGACCGAGCAGAAGGCGCCGCGCCCGACGGCGAGGCCGATATGGCTGACGTACACGTCGCTCACGCGCAGGCCGATCAGCAATCCCGCGATCGTCATGATCGAGCCGGAGGTCAGCACCGTGGCGAAGCTCTGGTTCACGGCGCGGGCCATGGCCTCGCGGATCGGCAGCTCCTTCTTCAGCGCCTGGTAGCGGTTCATCAGCACGATGGCGTAGTCGATCGTCGCGCCCATCTGGATGGCCGAGACGATCATGTTGGTCACGAACGAGGGGCTGACGTGCTGCAGGTAGGGGAAGGAGAAGTTGATCCAGATGCTGCCCTGGATCACGAACACCAGGATCATCGCGCCCACGACCGTGCGGAAGGTGACGAGCAGGATCGTGAAGACGAAGACGATCGTGAGGATGCTGATGAGCAGCGAGTCGCCCGTATAGGAATCGCCGAGGTCGCGCGCGGAGGTGATATCGCCGACGACGAGGATCTCCTCGCCGGGGTAGTGCGCCGCGGCGATCGAGCGGATCTGCTCGACGAGCGCGCGGCTGCGCTCGCCTTCGACGGGCAGGTCCGCGGACAGGAGCATGCGGTTGTGATGCTCGCCCCTGAGCTGGCGCTGGGCAAAGTTGAGCTCCTCGCGCAGGTCGTCCAGCCGCGCGCTCTGCTCGTCCGAGAGCGTCACGACCCCGTGGTCGACCAGGTCGAAGGCAAAGCCGAAGAGGTCCACGAGCGGGACGCGGTAGCTCTCGCGGGACGCGGAAAAGAGCGCCTGATACTCCTCGTGGCGCAGGCCGTAGGCCTGGAAGAGCAGCTCGGCCTTCTCCTGCGGCAGATCGAGCAGCTCCGCGAACTCGCGCGCGCCGTAGCGGTCGGTCAGCACGTGCCCGTCGCCGACCTCGATGCTGGCGAGCCCCATCGCGCCCGTGATCTCCGGGATCTCCGAGATCTCCTCCAGGATCTGCTTTTCGGCCTCCAGGTCCTCGTGCGGGACGATCAGCACCACGGAGGTGGAGCGGCGGAAGGTCTGTTCGATCTTGCGCATGGCCGCGCGGGACTCGGAATAGACCAGCTCGGTCACGCCGCGGTCGGAAAAGGCGTAGTCCACATGCCGCGCGCCGTAGAAGGCCAGCGGCACGATCAGCAGAAAGACCCACACGAAGCAGCCGCGCGAGCGCATCAGAAAGCGGCCCCAGGGCGTGATGTCCGGGATCAGCGTGCGGTGCGCGCTGCGGCGGATGGCCCGCGGGAAGAGCAGGATCAGCCCCGGCATCAGCAAAAACACGGTCAGAAGGCTGCACACGATGCTCTTCGACAGCACGATGCCCAGGTCGTAGCCGAGGCGGAACTGCATCAGCATCAGCGCCACGAGACCCGAGATCGTCGTCAGGGACGAGGAGCTGATCTCGAGGATCGATTTCGCCAGCGCCTCCTCGAGGGCCTCGCGCGGGGAGGAAAAGCGCTCGCACTCGTCCTGATAGCGGTGCGAGAAGATGATCGCGTAGTCGATCGCGAGCGCGAGCTGCATGATCACGGCGATCGTGTGCGTGATCATCGAGATCTCGCCGAGCCAGAAGTTCGTGCCCATGTTCAGCAGCGCCGCGAAGATGAAGACGATGAAGAAGATCACGACCTCGAAATAGCTGCGCGAGGTGAACAGCAGGATCACCGCGATGACCGCCGCGGCGATCGCGACGACGCCCACCATCTCGCCCGCGAGCTGCTGGGAATAGTGCTTGAGGTCCATCGAATAGGTATAGCTGTCGTAGGGCGCGAGCAGCGCGCGGATCTTGTCGCGCGCCGCTGCCACGCCCGGATCCTCGTCCGGCGCGTCGAAGGCGATCGTGAAAAGCGCGGCGGAGCTGGTGTAGTGCGCGTCCGTGGAGTCGAAGCTCACGGAGAACACGTGCTCATAGCCGCGGATCTCCTCGGCCAGGGCCTCGGCCCGCTCATAGGTCAGGTTCGCGACCATCACGTCCTCGGACGCGCAGGTGACGAAGTCCTCCTCCATGATCGTGATGCCGCGGCGCGTTTCGGTGTCGGCGGCGAGAAAGAAGGTCAGGTCGGAATTGACCTTCACGCGGGAAAGAGACAGGGCGCAGTAGATCGCCGCCGCGATGAAAAGCAGCATGAAAAGCCCCCGCCATCTGACGATGGCGGCGGCTATCCCATGCATGGTATCTCGTTTCGCGCGCGTCTCCACGGGGCCCGGCACTTCCTTGACAAGTGTTGAAATTTCGTTTATAGTTCAATTATAATAAGCGGCGCGGGACTGTCAATCGTTAATCCGCGCGAAACTGACGAACAATCAACACATTGGAAAAATCTGTTCAAGAGAGGAGGGCTCCATGAACAAGTCCGGGCAGGAGAACCGCAGCGTGCGCAACACCAAACGCCGTCTGCGCGAGGGGCTGCTGCGGCTGCTGGAGGAAAAGCCCATCAACGAGATCTCCGTCAAGGAGCTCGCCGAGCTGGTGGACGTCAACCGCGGCACCTTCTATTTTCATTATCAGGACATCTACGACCTGCTGCGCGACATGGAGCAGGACTTTTTCGAGAATTTCGACCGCATGCTCAGCGGGAACGCACCCACGCTGGGCGAGGACGGCTTCCCTCTCCTCGACGCCGAGGGCGCGCCCTATCTGCACGCGATCTTCTCCTTCATCGACGACAACCGCAGCTTTTGCCGCATCATGCTCTCGCCGCACGGGGACATGCAGTTCGTCGAGCTGGTCAAGGAGCGGATCGACCGGCAGTGCCGCTTCTTCTGGCAGCTTCTCGCCCCCGGCGCGGACGAGGCTCAGAGCGGCATCTACAACGCCTTTTTGATTAACGGCCTCATCGGGCTGATCCGCGAGTGGGTCAACGACCGCCGCGATCTGAGCGTCGAGAGCATCAGCGAGCTGACGGCCACGCTGGTTTTAGCCAGCGTGGGACCGTGTATTGCCTGAGTGGACACCGACGGGTACGCCCTCGGCGTCTTGCGGACAATTTGCGCCCTGACTTCGTCGTTTTTTCTTGAAATACACAAAGTATTCCGGCGAAAAAACAACTTCGCCAAAACACAAATTCTCTCACAATCCGCTCTTGCCGCACCCATCGGTGCCCGCTCAAGAAGGAGGTATTTCTTATGTCCAAAAAAACCTGTCCGGCCTGCGGCGCGCCCGTCAGCCCGGGAGAGGAATTCTGCAGCTTCTGCGGGGCGCTGATCCCGCGCAACAAGGCCGTCGGGCAGACGGAACAGGCTGCGGCCGCCGTGCAGGCCGCGCCCGCGCCGGAGGCGGCGCGGGAAAAACGCCGCGTGCAGACCCCGCAGACCATCGAGGAGCTGCTCGCCTTCTGCCAGCGGCACGAGCTGCCGCTGTCGAAGATGCGCTTCTTCATCGGGCTGGTCTATCCCGGCGCGAAGGCCTACGGCATCTTCAAGGATAAAAACGGCGATTTCGTCGTCTACAAAAACAAGGCCGACGGCAGCCGCGCCGTGCGCTACCGCGGCCCCGACGAGGCCTACGCCGTGAACGAGCTTTTCCAGAAGCTCAAGGACGAGGCCTCCGGCCAGCGCGCGCGCGTCGCCTCGGCCAGGACGCCCGGCTATCCCGCTTCCTCCGCGCACGGGAACAACCCCTATAACCACCCCAACGAGATGAGGGCCTCCCGCCGCCCCCGCAAGCGGAAGACCAACGCCCTGCTCATCGGCATCATCGCCGCCGCGGCCGCGATCACGATCGGCCGGACGGCCGCCGCCATCCACAACAACACGCAGCAGGTCCCGCACTTCTCGCAGGGCTACTATCAGTACAACGACAACTACTACTACAACTACAACGACGACTGGTATCTCTACAACAACGACATCGGGACCTGGTATCCGATCTACACCGTCGACGACGAGCTGACGGACAACTATTACGACTACTACACGTCCTATTCCTATGACGACGACTACGGCGTGCAGAGCTTTTCCGACAGCAGCTATTACGACGATTATTCAGGCTCGTCGAGCTATTCGAGCGACTGGGACAGCGGCTCGGACAGCGACTGGGACAGCGGCTGGGACTGGGACGACGATGACGACTGGGACTCCTCCTCCGACTGGGACTGGGACAGCGACTGGGACAGCGATTTCGGCGACTGGGACAGCGACTGGTGATAAAAGGTCCACGGATAATAAAAGAGGGCGGCAAAAGCCGCCCTCTTTTCGATACTGAAAACTACCCCCCGGTCTACCGCCGCGCCTTGGCGGTATAGTCCTCCGCGTCGATGCGCAGGACCGTCACCGCGGCGGCCATGGCGGGCGTAAAGGAAAAGTCCCCGCCGCTCTGCGTCTTCATCAAAAGCGCGAGCGCGCGGCGTTTTTCCTCTCCGTCCTCGACGATCGAGGCCCGGCCGCGGGCCATGACGGAGGCGTAGCGCGCGCCCCAGGAACAGGCCGTCTGGCCGGGGACGAGCGCCTCGTCCGTGTCGATCTCGACGAAGACGCGCCCGTCGCGGCGGAGAAGCTCAAGCTTGCGCCCCTCCTTCGCGCAGTGGACATACAGCCTCAGCTTCCCGTCCTCGAACGTAAAGCCGTAGTGCATCGGCACGACGTAGGGGTATTCCCCGTCGTACAGGCCCAGATGCAGCACGCGCGCACGCTCCAGGATCGCGCGGATCTCTTCGATATCCGTGATCTCGCGGTCTTTTCTTCTCATCGTCCCTCGCCTCCGCGCTCCATCATACCGCAGCGCGCGGCAAAACACAAGGGAGGATGCGCCCGCCCCTCTTGCGTTCGGAGGGGCAAAATGGTATGATCGGAGGGAGAAAGCAAAGGAGGTCTTCCGACTATGATCCTGTATTTTTCCGCGACCGGCAACTGCGCCTTCGCCGCAAAGCGCATCGCGGAGAAGATCGGCGACGAGGCCGTCAGCCTGCTGGAAAAATTCCGGGAGAACGACCATACGGCCCTGCGCTCGGAGAAGCCCTGGGTCGTCGTGGCGCCGGTGTACGTGGCCGAGATGCCGCGCCTCGTGCGCGACTGGCTCAGGGCGACGCCGCTTACCGGCAGCCGCGATATCTTCTTCGTCTTCACCTGCGCCAGCGAGATGAGCTGCTCGGGCTATTTCGCCAGACAGCTCGCCGAGGAGAAGGGGATGGTCTACCACGGCAGCGCCAGCGTAAAGATGCCGACGAACTATCCGATCTTCTTCACGGTCAAAGAGGACTACGAGTGCCGCAGGCTGGTCGAGGAGGCGGTCCCCGTCATCGACAAGGCCGCCGAGATCATCTCGCTCAACGGCGTGATCCCGGAAAAGAAGCCGAGCAAGGCGATCCTGGGCTGCACGATCCCGGTCAACGACCTGTACTACAAGTACTTCGTCAAGGCAAAGGACTTCTACGCCACCGACGCGTGCGTCGGCTGCGGCAAGTGCACGACGGTCTGCCCCTGTGTGAACGTCCGTCTCGAAAACGGCCGTCCCGTCTGGGGAGAGGCCTGCACCCACTGCATGGCCTGCCTCTCGTCCTGCCCGAAGGAGGCCATCGAGTACCGCGGCAAGACCGAGGGCAAGCGGCGCTATCACTTCCCGAAGCCGGAGCGCGGCGTACAAAGCAAAGCAAAGCAAGAGGAAACGGAAAGGAGCGGTCATATGAAAGTCGTTTTGGCGGGCGCCTTCGGACACCTGGGCGCCGACATCCTGCGCGAGCTGGTCCGTCAGGGCTGCGAGGTCGTGGCGACGGGACGCACGATCCGCCGTCCGAAGGACTGCGAGGGCGGCTATGACGCCGTCGCGGCGGACATGCAGGATCCCGCGAGCCTGCGCGGCCTGTGCGAGGGCGCGGACATCGTGATCTCCACCGTGGGCCTGACCAAGGCCAGCGCGGAGGTGAGCTGCTACGACGTGGACTATCAGGGCAACATGAACCTGCTGGAGGAGGCCAAGCGCGCGGGTGTAAAGCAGTTCGCCTACGTCTCCGTGCTCAAGGCCGACGGCAACCCCTCCGTGCCGATGCTCGACGCGAAGGCCAAATTCGAGGAAAAGCTCAAGACCAGCGGCCTCGGCTGGGTCATCTTCCGTCCGAGCGGATACTTCTACGACATCGCCAAGGTCTTCATGCCCATGATCGAAAAGGGCAAGGTCACGCTGCTGGGCGACAAGGCGGTGCACTGCAACGTCGTCGACACGCCGGACTTCGCCGCCTTCATCGTCGAACACATGAACGACAAGGGCAAGCTCTACAACGTCGGCGGCAAGGAGACCTGGAGCTACGAGGAGCTGGCGAAAATGTTCTTCGCCGCCGCCGGCAAGGAGCCGAAGATCAGCCGCGCGCCCGTGTGGCTCTTCGACGTGCTGGCCTGGGTCAACAAGAAAAAGAAGAACGGCAAGGAGGCTATCATCCGCTTCTCCAAGTGGACGCTGACCGAGGAGATGGTCGGCGACACGGTCGTGGGAGACGCGAGCTTTGCCGAATATATCAAGAACTGCTATCGGAAGTGAGAAACGCATGAACGAGAGGATATTCACGGCGGCCGCCGCGCGTTTCCCGCTGCGGGAAAAGGATATCGGCGCCTTCGCGGCCATCCGCGGCCGCGGCATGGCCTTTGCGGTCAAGGCCTACGAGGCCCCCGGCGCGGGCAGCCTGTGCCTGATGGAGATGAGCGGCATGGCGGGGCTTATGAAGATGGAGACGGCCGTGTTCTCGCCCACCGGGCTCGACGGTCCGCTCTTCAGCATGGACATGATCTCCGCCATGGGGCGGGATACGCTGCTGCTGGAGCTCTACGACACCACGCTCTCCCATCCGGAGCTCGCCGCGCTCGGCGAGATCAAGGAGCGCTATGCGGCGCTCCCCGGCTACGACCCGGGCGAGCACTGGTACGACGGCATGCGTCTCGCCGCCTCCGACTATAAGAAGGGCAAGGGCTGCGCCGGCGCGTACGACCCCTATGTGCGCGACTACGCGCAGCGGTATTTCGCGCTGCTCGCCGGGTGCCAGCGCTGTGACGAGACGGAAAAGAAAAAGCAGAACGCCGTCTTCGCCGACGGCCTGCTGCAGAACGGCGGCCCGGCCGTGAACCAGTTCCGCAAGATGCTCGGCGACGAGAAAACGGCGGAATTCCTGCGCAGGATCATGTTCTGCACCTGAAAAGCAGATAACAAAAGCCCGGAAGCTTCGGCTTAGGCGCGTTCACATAGGGACACGGCAGCCTCAAAAGGAGCTTTTCGCGCCGGGCTTCGTTGAAAATGCTCGGAATACATAGCCAGTATTCCTGCGCTTTTCGCCTCGCCCGACACAAAAATCTCTCTTTTGAGGTGCTGCGCAGT
>JBGUZD010000017.1:0-9938 GCA_045222695.1 Candidatus Limivicinus sp. | reverse complement strand
CCAGGTCCTCTTCCGAGAAGACCTGGTTGAAGTCGCCGCCCGCGATCACATAGTTGCCGCTCCGGGCTTCCGCCCGCAGGAAGTCGGCCAGCTGACGGGCCTGCGCGATCTTGCCCTCGCCGTCGTCATAGGCCTCGAGGTGCAGGTTCACGAGCACGAGCTCGGCGTCGCTGCCCTCGATGGGCAGATAGCTCACGAGCAGGCAGCGCTTGAGGTTCACGATGCGCAGCGGCCACGAGAAGGGGCAGGGCAGGGCCTGCCGCTCGGCCTTCTCGACGGCGTAGTCCGAGCAGGTCATCAGGCCGCTGTGGACCTTGCCGAAGGGGTCGATGAAATAGGTGTTGGGGTTGGGCACATAGCCGCAGGAATAGTTCAGCGCGCAGAAGGCGTCTCCGAAGGCCAGCTTTTCAGCCTCGTTGATCGAATAGGTGCGCGCGGAGTTCGTGTCGACCTCCTGCAGCAGCACGAGATCATAGTTCCCGTCGGCGACGGTCTTTTCTACGCCCGCGAGATAGCGCTGCACGGTCTCCTTGTCCGCGGCGCGCATGTTCTCGCCGCCGTCGAGCACGAAGTCCGAGCCCTTGCCCAGGCCCGCGTAGCCGATGTTCCAGCTCAGGAGCTCGAGCGTTTCCCCCTGCGGCAGCCCGGCCGTCGCCGCGTCGCTCAGCGGCGCGAGGGTCTCGACCGGGGCGGGCTTGTATTCCGTGGCCGAGAGCCAGCCGATCAGTCCGGCCAGGGCGAGCACGAGCACCAGCACGAGGATGAGCAGGATCTTGAAAAACTTTTTCACGTGAGAGCGCCTCCCTTTTGTTTTCCTGATGCTTCGATCATACCATTTCCGCCGCCGCCGTTCAAGATGAAGGACGCAAAAAAGCGCGGATCCCTTTTCGGGATCCGCGCTGCTTCGTTTCAGGATACCTGCTTCTCCACGGGCGGGACGTAAAGCTCCCCTTCGGGGACGTAGCGGTTGCGGAAGAAGATCTGCAGGCAGTTGTATATCCCCGTGTCCCAGGCCGGATAGTTGTGCCCTACCCGCTCCACCGCCAGGAATTTGAGGTTGGCGTCCGTCTCCAGCGGATAGGCGGTCTCCCCGAGCTTCTGCATCCGATTCCTGTAGGCCGCCCAGCCCGGCGCCTGCACGCCGTCCCCGGCGTAGAGATACTGGATCGGCCGGCTCCAGGTCACCCATCGGTTGATCTTCTCGGTGATCTCCCGCTCCTCCGTGTTCTGAAACGCGCCGGAGAGCAGACCCCAGTATGCAAAGAGATCCGTGCAGTACGGGAGCATCTGCCAGCCGATCATCGAGCCGAAGGAACAGCCGAGGAAGGCAAAATGCTCCGGCGCGGCGACGAAGTTCCCCTCCTCGTCCACGGAGGCGTAGGTGCCGTAGTGCGCGGCGATATAGGGCAGCACGCGCTCGCGCAGGTCCTTTTCGTAGATCTCCGCGATCTCGGCGGGCGAGCCTCTGAGATAGTACTCGACCACCGCCACGATCATCGGCTCCATCCGACCGGCCGCGGTCAGGCGGTCGAGGAAGTCGCAGCCTCTGAGGCGGCCGAATTTCGTGCTCAGCATATTGGCACGCTCCATCCACTGGTGGGCGTTATGTCCCGCCCCCGGCGCGAGGATCAGCACGTTGTATTGCTCCTCCGGATCGTAGCCGTAAGGGGTGTAGACGACCACGTCGCGCAGCTTGCGCTCCTCGCGCGTGACGGTCCCGTGCGCGCCGGGAAGCAGCTCGCCCGTGCCGATGGAATAATGATAGCTCTCGAGCGCGCCCTTTTCCTCCGTGTCGGTCTTGATCTCCGCCGGCAGATCGAGCAGCTTCGTGACGAAGGGCGGCTCCTCGCCGCAGTAGAGGCAGCGGCCGTTTTCATATTCGTGTCCGACCTTGGTCCCGCAGGTCTCGCACAGGCAGCTTTCCGCGTCGTGGCGCTCGTGCGGGCAGACCGCGCCGCAGATCGTGCAGACCCCGTCCTGCCAGAGATGCTCGCAGCCCAGACCGCAGATCGTGCAGACCTCGTCCTGCCAGAGATGCTCGCAGGCCAGGCCGCAGACCCGGCAGCGGCCGTCGAGCCAGCGATGCGCGCAGCTTTCTCCGCAGATCGTGCAGATCCCGTTTTCCCAGCGATGCGCGCAGCGCATGCCGCAGATCGGGCAGACCCCGTCGCGCCACTCGCCGTGCGGGCAGCGCGAGGCGCAGACCGTGCAGAGCCCGCCCTTCCACCGATGGGCGCAGACAGCGCCGCAGACCGTGCAGACTCCGTCCGTCCACCGGTGCGCGCAGACCGCGCCGCAGACCGTGCAGACCCCGTCCTCCCAGACGTGGGCGCAGAGCTCGCCGCAGTCGGCGCAGTCGCCGTCCTCCCAGAGATGGTCGTGCGTCGTCGGCTCCGGCGCGGGCGTTTCGGCGCTCTGCGCTCCGGGCGCTCCGCAGCCGGCGGTGAGGAAAAGGACCGCCGCGAGAAGCGCGGAGAGGGCCGCGCGGAGTTTTTCCCGCCGCGCCGCTCTCATCTGTTCACGGCGGGCTTGTCCGTCCGCTCAAGCAGATAGTCGATCGAGACGTTGAAATAGTCGGCCAGCGCGACCAGCGTCTTGTAGTCCGCTTCGCGCGCGCCGGACTCGTAGCGGCTGACGCTGTTTTGCGTCAGCCCCAGATCCATGGCCAGCTTCAGCTGGGAGATCCCGCGCTTTTCTCTTATCGTTTTCAGACGCTGCATCGCTCTTCCCTTCTTTCTTCAAGCGGCGTGCCGACGTCAAATAGCATACCAAAACGGAATATTCTTCAATATCCCGTTCCGGGATATGTGATCATCCTCCCCACTTGTTCGCAAAAATACAACAGACCCGCCGCGGGCTTTTCCCGCGGCGGGTCTGTGTCTGTGGTCTGCGGCGCCGGGATGCGCTCCCGGCCCGTTTTATCCGATCGTGCCCAGCTCGTCGAGCGTCAGCTCGAAGGCCGGGATGAAGTTGTCGAGGAAGTAGCGTACCTCGGGCAGCCCGCTCGCCTCCAGGATCGCGCGGGTCTGCTTCTCGGCGGAGAGGAACTCGTCGTTTCCTGTCTTGCGCTCCTCGATGCATTTGATATAGGCCGAGAGCTTGTCGGCCGCCTTGACCAGGTCGCGGCAGCGTTCGGCCTTCTCGCCCGACATGACCTCGCCGAAGGCGAGGCGCAGCGGCTCGGGCAGCGTGTCGAGCAGCTTTTCGCAGGCCAGCGCCTCCACCTTTTTGTACGCGTCTCGGATCTCGGCGCTGTGGTACTTGATCGGGGTGGGCAGATCGCCGGTGAGGATCTCGGAGCAGTCGTGGTAGAGGGCGACGGCGGCATACTCCTCCGGGTCGCAATCCACGCCGAAGACGTCGCGCCGGATCACGCCCAGCGCGTGCGCCAGCACCGCCACCTGGTGGCTGTGCTCCTGGATATTTTCATCGAGCGCGTTGCGCATCAGGCTCCAGCGGCTGATGTAGCGCATGCGCGAGAGATAGGCGAAAAAGTTGTAGCTCATGGGGGCCTCCTTGAAGCGGGGGAAGGTATGAGCGATCATATCATAATCCCGCGCGCTTTTCAATCTTTTTCGGCGGGGAAGAAGCAAAAACGGGAAGCGTCCGAAGACCTTCCCGTTTTGCGTTGTCCGTGCTTTTCTCAGCTCTCCGCGGCGGTGACCTCGACGGTCGCCTCGGCGCTGGTCTTGGAAATGCCGGTGGCGTCCGTGATCATGCAGCGGTAGGTGCCGGCGGCCTCCGGCGTGATGCCCTGGGCCCACAGGATCGTGGTGTACTCGCTCGTCGCGGCGTCGAACTGGTTCTCCAGACGCAGTCCGTACTGCTCGTTGGTCGTGGCGTCGCCGGTGAAGACGACCTCGACCCAGCCCTTGGTGGCCTCGTTGTAGCGCTGCCAGACAAAGGAGGTGTCTCTGTTGAGGTTGCCCTTGGCCTTGACGATGAACATGATGTTGTACTTGCCCTCCTCCACCGGGCCGACCAGAGGCGTGAGGTCCTTGGTGATGGAGATGGACTGGCTGGCGACCTGGTTGTAGGCCTCGCTCTGCACGTTGGCGAGCGTGCTGTCGAGCTGGTCGAGCCTGTCGTTCGCCGCGGCGACGGAGCTGTTGATCGCGGCGAGGCTTTCCGTCTGGGCGTTTTTCAGCTGCCCGACGGCGTCGCGCAGCGAAAAGATCGTCACGAGGCACAGCGCGCTGAGGATCAGGCTCAGCAGCGAGAGGAAAAAGGCGGGCGTGAAAATGCCCTTGCCGGCGGGTGCGGGTGCGGGTGCGGGCGCGGGCTCCTCGCGCTCGATTCGCTCAAAGCCGTTCTCCGGACGCTCCCGGGGCGGGAGGTTGATGGGGAGCGGATCGGCCTCCGGCGCCTCCTCGGCGTCTGCGATCACGCTGCCGCAGAAGGGGCAGACACGGACGTCGTCGTCGACATGTTTGCCGCAGTTCAAACAGATCATGGATCTTCTCCTTTCTGTATCCGTTTATGCCAAAATGATGGTCCGCTTATGCCAAAATGGTTTACCTCGTTGTATTGTAGCACAACTACCCCCATTTCGTCAATTCCTATCGGTCTTTTGGGGTCGTTTTGCCCCACTTTTCGACCATTTTTGCCCCTTTTTCCCACATTTTTCGCTTCGGGGGAAGGGCTTTTTCACAAAGCGGTTGCATTTTCGCTCCCGTGGTGTTAAAATTCCTGTTCGTGTTGGAAAGCGAGTGAGATCAATGGATAAACTCAGAAACGTCGCCATCATCGCCCACGTCGACCACGGCAAGACCACGCTGGTCGACGAGATGCTCAAGCAGTCGGGCGTCTACCGCGAGAACCAGGAGGTCGTCGACCGGGTCATGGACTCGAACGATCTCGAGCGTGAGCGCGGCATCACGATCATGGCCAAAAATACCGCCGTATGGTACGGCGACACCAAAATCAACATCGTCGACACGCCGGGCCACGCCGACTTCGGCGGCGAGGTGGAGCGCATCCTCAAGATGGTCAACGGCGTCATCCTGCTGGTCGACGCGGCCGAGGGCCCCATGCCCCAGACCCGCTTTGTCCTCAGCCGCGCGCTGGAGCTGGGCCACCGCGTCATCGTGGTCCTCAACAAGATCGACCGTCCCGACCAGCGCATCCACGAGGTCGTCGACGAGGTGCTCGAGCTGCTGATGGACCTCGACGCCACCGACGAGCAGCTCGACTCCCCGATGCTGTTCTGCTCGGGCCGCAACGGCACGGCGAGCTATTCTCCCGACGTCCCCGGCACGGATCTCAAGCCGCTGTTCGAGACGATCCTGGAGTATATCCCCGCCCCGGACATGGACGAGGACGCGCCCTTCCAGATGCTCGTGAGCTCGATCGACTACAACGAGTACGTCGGAAGGATCGCGATCGGCCGCATCGAACGCGGCCGCGTCGTGCAGAACCAGGAGCTCGAGGTCTGCAACTTCCACAGCCCCGACGAGCCGCCGATGAAGGCCAAGGCCGTCTCGCTCTATCAGTTCGACGGCCTCAACCGCGTTCCGGTCACCGAGGCCGGCGCGGGCAACATCATCGCCATGAGCGGCATCGGCGAGATCACGATCGGCGACACGATCTGCGCCAAGGGCGCGGCTGAGCCGATCGAGTTCGTCAAGATCGGCGCGCCGACGCTGGAAATGACCTTCTCGGTCAACGACAGCCCCTTCGCCGGGCAGGAAGGAAAATTCGTCACCTCCCGCCAGATCAGCGAGCGGCTGAGAAGGGAAACGCTCAAGGACGTGTCGCTGCGCGTGAGCGAGGTCGAAGGCAGCACCGACAGCTTCAACGTCGCCGGGCGCGGCGAGATGAGCCTGTCGATCCTGATCGAGACCATGCGCCGCGAGGGCTATGAGTTTCAGGTAAGCCCGCCGCGCGTGCTCTACCGCGAGATCGACGGGAAGAAGTGCGAGCCGATCGAGCGCGTCGTCGTCGACGTGCCGCAGGACGCGATGGGCGCGGTGATGGAAAAGCTCGGCGCGCGCAAGGGCGAGTTCGTGCAGATGACGCCCGTGGGCAGCCGCGTGAAGCTGGAGTTCCTCGTGCCCGCGCGCGGCCTCTTCGGCTACCGCAACGAGTTTCTGACCGACACGAAGGGCGAGGGTATCCTCGCGAGCGTGTTCGACAGCTACGCCCCCTACAAGGGCGATATCGCCCGGCGCAATACCGGCTCGCTGATCGCCTTTGAGACCGGCGAGGCCGTGGCCTACGGCATCTGGAACGCGCAGGAGCGCGGCGCGATGTTCATCACGCCCGGCACGAAGGTATACGGCGGCATGGTCATCGGCGTATCGGGCAAGAGCGACGACGTCCCCGTGAACGTCTGCCGCACCAAGCACCTGACCAACACGCGCGCCTCCGGCTCGGACGAGGCGCTGCGCCTGGTGCCGCCGAGACAGCTCTCGCTGGAGCAGTGCCTCGAGTTCCTCGCGGACGACGAGCTGCTGGAGGTCACGCCGAAAAGCCTGCGTCTGCGCAAGCGCATCCTCGACCACAGCCTGCGCATGAAGGTCCTCATGCGCGGCCGCTGAACAAATGAATTAAAAACGGACTGTGATAATCTTCACAGTCCGTTTTTTTATTCCGTCACGCCCAGCTTCTCCAGCACCCGCGCGTATTCCGCGCTGCCCTCTTCATAGGGGGTGGGCTTGAAATCGTTGTTCCTGGAATTGCTGCTGATGCAGCAGGGGATCAGCTCGGTCTGCCCCAGCGAGAAGCCGTCCTTCTCGTCCCATACGACCTGCTGGCGCAGGATCACGCTGTCCTTGTCGGCGGGGTTGCTGTGTCCGCCGTAGCAGAAGTTCCCCAGCGAATAGAAGATCGGGACGTCCTTGTAGACCTCCATCGGGACAAGGATATGGGGATGGCTGCCGACCACCAGATCGCAGCCCATGTCCGCCAGGCGGTGGGCGAAGTCCTTCATCCATCCCTCCGGGGCCTTGTGGTATTCCCAGCCCCAGTGGATAAAGGCGAGGATCAGATCGCAGCCGGCCTCCCGGCATTGTTCATAGCGGGGGAGGATGCGCTCCATATAGGCGTCCACCTGGCCGACGCGGATATCGATCTCCACGGCGTTGAAGGAGATAACGCCCAGCTTCAGTCCGCCGTCGAGCGTCGTGATCAGCGGCGTTTCGCTGTCCGTCCAGAGCACGCCCAGCTCGTCGAGCGCGGCCTTGGTGTCCTCGAGGCCCTGCTCCAGATAGTCGAGCGTGTGGTTGTTGGCCAGCGTCACGGCCTCCACGGAGCCGGCGGTGAGCGTCTGCGCATAGGCGGGAGACGCGCGGAAACGGTACGGTTTCCTGCGGCAGTCGGTGCTGTCGGTGAAGGCGCCCTCGAGGTTGACCATCGTGAAATCGTCGTCTTCGAAGAAGGGCAGCACGTTTTCAAAGGTATATCCGTAGTTCTCGCCGATGACATACAGGATGTTGGCGGCGGAGCGCTGGTTCTGCCATTCGTGCATCGTGGCGATCGTGCAGTCGCCGGCGAAGCTGAGCGTCCACGACGAGCGCGTCGGGCGCGAGCGCGTATCCGCCGCGGCCGGTTTTGCCCGCGGCGTCGCCTCCGGCGCGGCGGGAGGCGTCTCCTTCGTTTCGGCGGGAGGCGTCGCCTCCGGCTCGGCGGACGCCGCCGCGGCCGCCGGGGCCGGGGACGCGCCCTCCGTTTCGCTCAGATAGAGGGAATAGGCCGTCATGATCCGGCAGAGCTCGCCGAGATACTGCTCGCCGCGGCCGGCGCGCAGGAACACGACCAGCAGGAAGGGCCGCGGCGTGTAGACGATGCCGCAGTCGTTCTTGGCGCCCTCGAAGCTTCCGTACTTGTGCGCGATCTCGTACTCGCCCTGCGTCAGGCGGAAATAGTGGCCGGGCAGCGCCTGCTTCATGTAGTCGATCACGGCCGCGTATTTATCGGCGTCGCCATAGAGCGCGCGGAGCGTGTTGATCATGAAGCGGGGGCTCATGCAGTTGTCCGTATAATAAGAGCTCGGCAGCTCCGACGCGTCCAGCCCGGAGTACTGCGCCATCCTGTCGCGGTACGCGGTGTTGTCGAGGCCCAGTCCCCTGCGTAGCGCCTGCGCGGCGGCGTTGTCGGATTTGACGATGGAGGCGCGCATGGCCGTGCCGATCTGCCAGCCGCCGGCGTAGTCCTTCTCCGTGACCTCGCCGTCCGCCAGCCTGTCCGCGTAGATCATGTTCAGCGGGAGCTTGTAGAGACTGCCGGCGACGAAAAAGGCGTCGGGGTTGTAGTACCACTCCTCCCCCGAGACGGTGTCGTACCAGCCCATGGCGAAGTTCTCTTCATTCAGGCCGCTGGCCGCCATGAAGTCGCCGATCACGCCGTCCGGGCCGCCGGAGAAGTCCCATTCCGCGTCCGATCCCGCGCTTTCCGCGGCCGCGGCGCTCTGCGGGAAAAGCAGCGGCGCGAGCAGAAACAGAAGCAGGAGCAGGGCTGCGGTTCTTTTTCGTTTCATAATCGTCCCCCGAAAACCGTGCTGGAAAAAAGATTGCGCTTATTATAGCATTCCGCCCCGCGGAAATCAAGCTGACCGCCCGCGGCGTTTTTTTCTCGTTTGAAGGGGGAAAAGCAAAAACTATCCTTGACCTTTTCTTTTCTTCTGATAGAATGGAACAGGCTAAACTACAAGACAGGAGATGACCGCCATGAGCTTTGAACATATCAAGCTTCAGGATCCCGCCGTCTACGGATCCATTATGAGCGAGCTGCAGCGCCAGCGCGATTATATCGAGCTGATCGCCTCGGAGAACTTTGTCAGCCCCGCCGTGATGGAGGCCATGGGCAGCCCCCTGACCAACAAATACGCCGAGGGCTATCCCCGCGCCCGCTACTACGGCGGCTGCCGCTTCGTCGACGAGGTCGAGCAGCTGGCCATCGACCGCGCGATCGCGCTCTTCGGGGCCGAGCACGCCAACGTCCAGCCGCACTCCGGCTCGCAGGCCAACGCCGCGGTGTACCTCGCCCTCATCAAGCCGGGCGACACGATCCTCGGCATGGACCTCAGCCACGGCGGCCACCTGACCCACGGCTCGCGCGCCTCCTTCTCCGGCAAGCTCTACCACGCCGAGTTCTACGGCGTCGACAAGCAGAGCGAGACCATCGACTACGAGGCGATGGCCCGCAAGGCCGAGGAAGTAAAGCCCGCGCTCATCATCGCCGGAGCGAGCGCCTATCCGCGCTTCATCGACTATAAGTGCATGCGCGAGATCGCCGATTCCGTCGGCGCGTATCTCATGGTCGACATGGCGCACGTCGCGGGCCTCGTCGCGGCCGGCGAGCATCCCTCGCCCGTGCCCTACGCCCACGTCGTGACCACGACCACGCACAAGACCCTGCGCGGCCCGCGCGGCGCGCTGATCCTCTGTGTGGACGAGCTCGCGAAGAAGATCGACAGCGCGGTGTTCCCCGGCTCGCAGGGCGGCCCGCTCGAGCATATCATCGCGGCCAAGGCCGTCTGCTTCGGCGAGGCGCTGACGGACGAGTTCCGCGCCTACCAGCGCCAGACCGTCCTCAACGCGAAGGCTCTGGCGAAGGCGCTGTCCGACAACGGCGTGCGCCTCGTCTCCGGCGGGACGGACAACCACATGATGCTCGCCGACGTCTCCGTCTGCGGCCAGACCGGCGCCGCGATGCAGGAGCTCCTCGAGCAGGCCAACATCACCGCCAACAAGAACACGATCCCCTTCGACCCGCTGGGCGTGAAGGTGACCTCCGGCATGCGCTTCGGCACGCCGGCCGTCACGACCCGCGGCATGAAGGAGGCCGAAATGGCCGAGCTCGGCGAGATGATCTCGCGCGTCGTCCGCGAGGGCGAGAGCGCCGTCGAGGCCGTGCGCGAAGAGACGCTCGCGCTCTGCGCGCGCTTCCCGCTCTACCCGGAGCTGGGCTGAAAACGCAGAGGAACCGCGGGGGGGGGG
>JBGUZD010000016.1:0-36985 GCA_045222695.1 Candidatus Limivicinus sp. | reverse complement strand
ATGGCGCGGTAGCGCTCGCCGGAGACGGGCAGGTTATACTCGAGACCCAGCGGCAGCAGGATCGCGCAGGCGACGCCGTGCGGCGTGTCGTACAGAGCGGAGAGGCCGTGCGCCATGCTGTGGACGATGCCGAGGCCGACGTTACTAAAGCCCATGCCCGCGATATACTGGCCGAGCGCCATGCCCTCGCGGCCCTCGGGGTCGTTCTCGACGGCAGAGCGCAGGTTCTTGGCGATCAGGCGGATGGCCTCGAGGTGGAACATGTCGGAGATGGCGCAGTGGCCCTTGGTGATATAGCCCTCGATGGCGTGGGTCAAGGCGTCCATGCCGGTCGCGGCGGTGAGGGGCTTGGGCATGGTGTACATCATCTCGGGATCGACGACAGCGACCTCGGGGATGTCGTTGACGTCCACGCAGACGAACTTACGCTTTTTCTCCACGTCGGTAATGACGTAGTTGATCGTGACCTCGGCGGCCGTGCCGGCAGTCGTCGGAACAGCGATCGTGAACACGGCGTGATTCTTGGTGGGGGCTACGCCCTCGAGGGAGCGGACGTCGGCAAATTCGGGGTTATTGATGATGATGCCGATGGCCTTGGAGGTATCCATGACGGAGCCGCCGCCCACGGCGATGATGCAGTCCGCGCCGAAGTCCTGGAACGCTTTCACGCCGTTCTGGACGTTCTCAATGGAGGGATTGGGCTTGATGTCGGTGAAAAAGGTGTAGGTGACGCCGATCTCGTCGAGCACGTCGGTGATCTTTTTGATCTCGCCGGACTTGACGACATGGCGGCCGGAGGCGATAAAGGCCTTCTTAAAGCCGCGGCGGGAAAGCTCTCCGCCGATCTCCTTAACAGCGCCGACGCCGTGGTAGGACACGGGATTCAGAACGATACGATTTGCCATGATAATACTCTCCTTATATTTTAAATTATTCGTGCTTCTCGAACAGGAACTGCTCGGGCAGGTTCACGTTGAAATCCTTGGCGAGGCTGCGGAATTCGTCGGGCGTGATGGTCTGGCGCTTCTGCGGCTGCATAGAGCGGACCTTGACCAGGATCTCGGCGCTCTTCTCGACCGTGTGCATCAGACCGAAGGTCAGGTCGAAGTCCTCGCCGGAGCAGAACATGCCGTGGTGCGCCCAGATCGCCACGTCGTACTTCTTCATCAGCTCGCTCGTCGCCACGGCGATGTCGCGCCCGCCGGGCACCATCCAGTGCACGACGCCCACGCCGGCCGGGAAGACGACCGGGCATTCGGTCGCCATCTCCCAGAGCTCCCGGGTGAAGGCCTCGTCGGTCAGCGGCAGGACAAAGGTCAGCGCGATGGTGTTGGCCGGGTGGCAGTGGTAGATCACGCGGTGACGGCCGTTCGTGGCGATGACCTTGACCTCGTGGTTCATCAGATGGCTGGGCAGCTCGCTCGTCGGGCGGCCGCCGTTGACGAGACCCCAGCAGATGCGGTAGTTTTCGCCCCTGTCGTCCAGCTCGATGATGCAGAAGCTGTCCTCGGGCTTGATGGTCACGTTGCGGAAGTACTTGCCGGAGCCGGTGACGAGAAAATACTCGCCCGCGAGCTTCGGGACGGAGGTGCCGATCGGCTTCCACTCGCCGGGGACGAGTTCTTCCTTGACAGACTCGATCTCCTCGGGCTTGATGCGGTAGCTCAGGTTGCCGCCGTTGCGCTCATGCCAGCCCTGCAGCCAGCCGTCGTCGGCCATGCGCATAAAACCTTTGACAAATTCAGCGTCTAATACTTTCATTTTCGTTCGCTCCTTTATCTCGTTATGATGTCCACCGGCACGTTGAAGATCTTCGCGACCTTGAGGATCGTGTCGATCCATCTGCCGGAGGCGGCGGCCATGTGGTGGGTCGGGCCGGCCTCGCTCCAGCGGTTGCAGAAGTCTCGCGCGCCGCAGCTGAAGCGGGTGCGCATGTTGGTGTCGCCGAAGGTGAAGATCGGGCCTGGCTCGTTCACGCCCTCGGCCACGACGAACTTGAAGCAGCCGTTTTTGTCCTGCGTGATGCCCAGATAGGTCACGGGGCCGTCCGCGGGGTAGAACTGCGTCAGATACCCGCCGCCGGTCTTGCCGTGGAAGACGGGGACGATCTTCATCGTGGGCTTCTTCGCCCTGGAGATATCCGCGTCGCCCGAGCCGCTGTGGCCGATGATGCAGATATCCTCGGGGAAGTCGATGGAGTACATCTCGCTGAGCTGGCCCATGCCGGAGATGGTCTTGAGGATCGACATCGCCATTGCGACCTTGATGTCGCCCTCGACCGCGCAGGCGGTGCCCTGCTTGATGAGCATCGAGAAGGCCGGGATCAGCATGGAGTCGAGCTTGCCGGCCACGCCCTGCGCGAAGCCGTCGTAGTGGGAGGCCACGAAGCCGAGCTGCTCGTCCTTGACCCACTGCTCGAAGGCCACGACGTATTTGGCCATATCCCAGACCTTTTCGACCGTACCGCCGCCCTCGATGTCGAAGGTGTCGAGAATGTCCTGCGCCTTGGCGCGGATCGCGTCCCCGTCCGTGATATCGTCGGCGATGGCCCACATCTTCTCCCAGTCGAACTGCTTGGTGTAGAGCCACATGCGGTGGTAGAGGTTCGTCTCGTCGATGTAGAGGTCCATCATGCCGGGGTAGGGCCGGCCGATCTGCGCGAGGTTCGTGTCGCGGAAACGCCTGCGCACCTGAGCAGCCTTGCACCAGTCGGCGATCTCGGCGTCCGCTTCCGGATCTCCGCCCTCGACGACGCCGGTGATGACCGCGTGGCGCTTGCCCGCGCGCTCGAGGTCGGCCACCATCTCGCCCACCGCGCCGCAGGCGTAGAGCTCGCCGAGCCAGGCGGCGGTGTCGGTGTTGGCGTAGTCGGGCGCGGCCTTTTTCTGGAGATTGACCAGCACCACGGGCACGTCCAGATCCCGCACGGCGGGCAGCATGTTGTAGCTCGTCGCGTAGGTCAGGAGCTGGAGGATCACGAGGTCGACGTCCGCGGCGCGGAACTTGTCGCCCGCGGCCATAGCCTTCTCCTTCGTGGTGACGATGCCGCCGTCGATGAGCTCGACGGAGTCAGGGATGCGCTTCTTGAAGTCTGCGTACTGGGCCTCGAACTCGGGCACCAGACTCGGGAACTGGGGCAGATAGGCACCCAGCGCGATGGAGAACACGCCGATGCGCGCTTTGGTATTGACTAACATGTTCAATCCTCCCGCTCGATTTGGATTTTCAGATTACCGATCGCCGTGGCCTCGATGGGCAGAGCGATCACTTTTTTACCGCTTGCTTCCTCGGTGAGGCGGTTGAGGAAGGCGTTCTTCGCTCCGCCGCCCACGATATAAATGCTCTCGTAGTGTTTTCCCGTATTGTGCTGCAGCTCCTGGATCGCATTCATATAAGATAATGCCAAGCTGCGGTAGGCGCAGCGGAAGTAATCTCCCACGCTCTGCGGCTGCATGGAGAGCGCCGCGTCGAAGGCGGCCTTCATGCTTTCCGGGGCGAGGAAGGCCTGCGCGTTGGCATCGACCGTTTCCTCAAAGCGGCTTTTCTCTGCTTCGGCGACAATGTCGCCGAAGGGTTTATCCGGGCACAGTTCTGCGCGCAGGCGGTTGACGAGCCACATGCCCATGATGTTCTTCTGATAGCGGTTGTAGCCCACGCCGCCCTCGTTCGACCAGTTGGCCAGCTCCGAGGCCGCGTTGGTGAAGGGCTTTTCGGTCTTCACGCCCAGCAACGACCAGGTGCCGGAGGAGATATAGGGTGCGTCGCCCTCCATCGGGATGCCCTCGACCGCGCTGCCCGTGTCGTGCGTGGCGCAGAGAACCACCTTGATCCCCTCGTACTCCCCGATCACCGTCCCGGGCTGCTGCAGCTTGCAAAACAGATGCTTCGGCAGGTCAAGGGCTTCGATGATCGCCTCGTCGTACTCCCCCGTCTCGACGCTCACCATGCCGCCGGTGGTGGCATTGGTGTACTCATGGGACTTGACGCCGCAGAGCTTATACATCAGATACTCCGGGATCATCAGGAAGTCCGTCACGCCCTCGAGCCGTCCGGTTTCTTTATCCGCACAGAGCTGATAGATCGTGTTGAAGGGCTGGAACTGGATGCCCGTATGACGGTAGAGCCGCGTGAAGCTGATCCTCTCGTGTACTTTTGGAATCACCGCCTCGGTGCGGCTGTCCCGGTAGGCGTAGCAGGGACGCACTTCCTCGTCACCCTTCATCAAAACATAGTCCACGCCCCAGGTGTCCACCGACAGGCTTTCAATCCGCGGGTATTTTTCTTTCGCGATCGCAATGCCGGCTTTCACATGCTCCAGCAGCGCGTCGATATCCCAGGTCAGATGCCCGTCCTGCTCGGTCACCCCGTTCGGGAAGCGGTAGACCTCTTCGGTTTTTATTTCTCCATTTTCCGCCCAGCCGACGATATGCCGCCCACTGGACGCGCCGATGTCAATGGCAAGATAATAGCGCATAGCTTCTCCTTGTCGATTTATTTGAGCCGGATCGGCTCTTCCGCGGTCTCGAGCTTTCCGTCGAAGGCTCGGCGGATGTCCTCCCCCAAGATCTTCAGATCTTTTTTCGACTCGGGCAGGGCGGGGATGACGAGCCAGGTGTGCAGCATGCCGCGGCGCAGGTACAGCTTCGTCGTGACGCCCTGATCCTTGAATTTGCCGAACATCAGCACGCTGTCGTCGTACAGCACCTCGCTCGTCGACGCCCAGAGCACGACGGGCGTACAATCATGATAATCTCCGTAGTACGGGGCTGCAACCGGATCCTTCAGCACGGCCTCATCGCGTGAACGCAGATACACGTCGCAGACCTCGTCCGTGAGGTTGGTCACGATGCAGTCCGTGGGCAGATTGTCCCGGTAACTCGGCAGCTCGCGGTCGTACTGCACGGTCGGCGCGATCGCGAAGCAAGCCGCCGGGAAAGGGATGCCTTCCCGCTTGATCTGAACCAGCAGCGACAGCACTAAATTGCCGCCCGCGCTCTCGCCCAGCAGGACGATCTTCTCGGCGGGAAAGAGCTCCAGCAGCGCGCGGTAGGCCGCAAGGCAGTCCTCCGGCCCCGCCGGGAAGGACTGCTCCGGCGCGAGGCGGTAGTCGATCGAGACGAGGTTGAAGCCCAGCTTGCCGGCGACGTGGCCGGTAAAGCCGCGCCTTGCTTCGGAGCAGCCGGTGACGAAGCCGCCGCCGTGGATATACAGAACGATCCGGTCCGTCGGATTGCCGTCCTTTTCGACCCACTCGGCGGGGACGCCGCCCAGCGCCTCATGGCGCAGCGTGACGCCCTTCGGCAGCCGCTCATAGGCCGCGGTCGCGATCTCGCCGCGGCGGGCGGCCTCGTAGTCCTTTTTCCCCGGCTCGTAGAACGAGCGGTTTTTCATCAGCACCTTGAAAATGATCGTGTGCAGCAGGCTCATGTTTGGCCTCCTATAAAACGACTTTTGGCTTACTTTTCGTTTTTCCGCGGTTCATTCAGCCCGTAGTTTTCGATTAGCTGTTCGATCTGCGGCCGGATGTATCCCTGCATCCAAAGGAGCTGGCCTTCATGGTTAAGATGGATTTGATCTTTTATGAACAGCTCCGTTCTGTAATTCGTTCCGTCCCAGGTCAGCGCGGAAGCGTCAACGAAGAACAGATAATCCCGCTCCTCGCACAGCGCCCTCAGCTCTTCGTTGACCCGCTCGGTCAGCGCTCGGTACTGGTCCCGTCCCGGGAGAAGCAGGCCGCTCATCACGACGAGCTTTGCTTCTGGTAGAGCGACATGGACAGCCTCAAACATCTCCCGCTTGAAGGCCATGCACTGCTCTACTTTTTCGTCCTCCGTGCCCGAAATACCGACATAGTCGTTGGAGCCGGTCTGGAAGAACACGATCTTAGGCGCATATGGATAGAGGGCGCGGTCGGCGTATTGCATGAGCAGCTTGTCCGTGCTGCCGCCGAAGCCGTGATTTTGCACCTTGTAATCCGCAAGGTCATTCTCCATCTCCGTCCACAGGCGGAAATTGGACGCGCCGTAAAACACGATTTCACTCTTGCGCGTTTCGGCGTCATATTTCTGCTCAATGGCGGCTATCTCGTTTTCATAGCCCTTGAACAGGCCCTTGAACGGCCCCCAGCCGATCTCGTGGCCTGTAACGGCGAGACCGATCAGGCTGGCGGCCGCCAGCCCGCTCACCGAGAGGATCATGATTTTCACTGTTTTTTTCATAACTTACTTTCCGCCCATCTTTTTCAGGCCGCGGAGCAGGTGGCCGTTGGCGAGCTCCAGCATGCCCTCCGCAACGTTTGCCGGAAAAGCGCCGCCGCTGGAGATGACCGCCGCGCGCAAAGGCGCATCCGCGCCGGACATGACCATCATTTTGAAGGTCGGGTCGTCGTAATCGGCCTTGCCGCCGAAGCCCTTGGCGATGGTTTTCTCCGTGGCCTTGAACATGGACTTCATGATCGGGGACTTGTCCTTCATCTCCATCGTGGACATCTCCATCGTGAAGCGGCCCTTTCTGATCTCGGGCTCCGGCTGGATGGGGCCGCCGAAGAGCTTTTCAAAATCGGCCCCGGTGGCCCGGCCGCGCAGGTTCTCGTACCAGCTCCCCTTCTGCCACGCGGGCGCGGGAACGGCCTCGCCTTCCACGGCGAGCTCGCCGCGCAGACGGACGTCCTCACAGGAGGCGCCGAGCTCGACGCCGTAAACGCCGCCGGGGACCCTCCAGCCGTCCAACCAGACCGCGAAGCTGCGGTCGTCGAGTTCAAAGGAAACGGTTTTGCTCTCGCCGGGCTGCAAAAAGACCTTTTCAAAGCCCTTGAGCTCGCGCAGCGGGCGGTACGGCCCCTCCTGCGGCGAAGCGATATAGAGCTGCACGACCTCCGCACCCGGAACGGAGCCGATGTTGGCGATCGTCGCCGTTACGCGGCGGCCTTCGATCTTCAGATCGGAATAGGCGAAACGGGTATAGCTCAGGCCGAAGCCGAAGGGAAAGCGCACGCGTGCGCCGGCCTTCTGGTAGAAACGGTAGCCGACGTACAGGCCCTCGCCGTAGTGCACGTACTTGCTGCCGAAATCGGCAAAGCTCGGCGCGTCGACGAGGCGCAGGGGCCAGGTCTCGGTCAGCTTGCCGGAGGGATCGACCGCGCCGGTCAGCAGTCTTGCTGCGGCCTCGCCGCCCGCCTGACCGGGCAGACCCATGTACAGGAGGCCCTTGACCCTGTCGATCCAGGGCGTCTCGACGACAGCGCCGCAGAAGAGCACGACCACCGTGTTCGGGTTGGCCGCGGCCACGGCCTCGATCATGCGGACATGGCCCTCGGGCATTTTCAGGTTCTCGCGGTCGAAGCCCTCGGATTCGTAAATGCCGGGCAGACCCGCGCAGACGACGGCAATCTTTGCCCTGCGCGCGGCTGCCGCAGCTTCGGCAAGACTCTCTTCGCTGATTTTGCCCTTGCCGTCGCAGCAGGCGACGAAGGGAACGCCGGGCAGCGCGTCAGCGAGGCTCGTCAGATTTGTGGGGTTGATGTGGCTCGAGCCGGAGCCCTGATAACGCATATTTTTCGCCATGTCGCCGATCAGGACGATTTCCTCGGCCTTGAGAGGAAGGATGTTCCCCTCGTTCTTGAGCAGCACCGCGCCGCCCTCGGCCACACGTCGTGCGACCGCGTCGTGCGCCTCGGCGTCAAAGGGCAGATCCTTCTTCAGTTCCGCGGAGCGCAGTGCAAGCCGCAGTACGCGCGCGGCGCAGGCATCCACAGCGCTTTCGGGGAGCGCGCCGGAGCGCACCGCCGCGGCGACCTTGCCCTCCATGTAGTCGCTGCCGCCGGGCATCGAGAGGTCGCAGCCGGCCTCCATGGCCTTCACGCGGTCGCAGAGCGCGCCCCAGTCGGTGACGACCAGACCCTCGAAGCCCCATTCGTCGCGCAGAATATCCGTCAGAAGCCACTTGTTGTCGCTGCTGTGGACGCCGTTGATCATATTGTAAGAGCACATGACGGTCTTCGGCTGCGCCTCTTTGACCACTGTTTCAAAGGCGGGCAGATAGAGCTCGCGCAGCGTGCGCTCGTCCACCTGGGAATTGCCGTTGAAGCGCTTGTACTCCTGGTTGTTGGCCGCGAAGTGCTTCAGGCTCGTGCCCGCGCCGGTACTCTGCGCGCCCCTGACCCAGGCCGCGCCCATCTGCCCCGCGACAAAGGGATCCTCGGAGAAATACTCGAAGTTGCGGCCGCAGCGCGGGTCGCGCTTGATGTTCACGCCGGGGCCGAGCACCACGTCCGAGCCGAGGGAGAGGCACTCCTCGCCGATGGCGCGGCCCTCTTCCTCGAGCAGCTCCCGATCCCAGCTCGCGCCGCTGGTGACCGCGGTCGGGAAGCAGGTGGCGGGTTCGGAGTTGTTCACGCCCAGCATATCCGCCTCGCCCTTCTGGACGCGCAGACCGTGAGGCCCGTCGGACATCGTGAAGGCGGGGACGCCGTACTGCTCCATGGCCTTGCTGTGCCAGAAGTCGGCGCCGTTGCAGAGGGAGATCTTGTCTTCGAGGGTCATTTTTGCGAGGATATCTTTGATTTTCTGTTCCATCGTATTCTCCTTATATCCCGGACTCGTTCATGGCTTTCATAATCATCTCGTATAGGGGCTTAGCCTCGGGGGAATAGGCCAGCAGCGAAGAGATCGGCTCGTTTTTCACGTATTCGATCATCGGATTATCCAGCATCTGGGGCATGTACTGCCGGATGATCGGCTGCGCCGCCGGGTGCTCGAGCATCACATGCAGCAGCGTCTCCATCGTGTAGCGGTCCTGCTCGAGACGGGTCTCGGTGGCGTATTCGTAGTGGTAAGTGCCGCTGCCGAGTTCTTTTGTTTCATCCTTTTCCGGCAGCGTCAAGAGCGCCGTCGTGTTTGCGGGCACCGTGAGATCGACGGTAATCGTGCCCTGCTCGCAGCGCCATGCGATCGCGATCTCGCCATAGACGCTCTCGTAAGAAAGCTGCGCGCGGGTGATGCCTTTCATGAACTGCGGAATGACGGCAAATTTCTTATATCCCGGCTCGATGAGCCGCAGGCCGCACAGGCGCGTATAGAGCCAGTTGCCGATCGCGCCGTAGGCGTAGTGATTGAGGCTGTTCATATTGGCCGGGTTGAAGCTGCCGTCCGGCAGGATGGAATTCCAGCGCTCCCAGACCGTGGTCGCGCCCATCTTGACCTCGTAGAGCCAGCCGGGGTTTTCCTCCTGCAGCAGGAGCTTGCCCGCAAGAGCGTGCTTGCCGCTGTCGGAAAGCGCGAGGCAGAGATAGGGCGTGCCGATGAAGCCCGTGGTCAGATGAGTCTTGTGGGCGGCGATGTTCTGCTCGAGCCGTTCCGCGATCGCGGCGCGGTCCTTTTCTTCGACAAGGCCGAAATACAGCGCGAGCGTCATCGCGGTCTGCGTCTCGCTGACAAGGCGGCCGGTCTTCGTCACATACTCGTCCCGGAAGGCGGCGAGCACCGATTCGCGCAGGTTCCCGTAGAGGGCCGCGTCCTCGTCGTTTCCGAGCACACGGGCGGCGTCCGCCATGATTTGCAGGCTCCACAGATAGCAGGCGTTGGCAACAAAATAGTCGTCGGTCGCGCCCTTGCGCTCGTCAGAAAGGCCGTTCATCTCAGCGTCGAGGCCCAGCCAGTCTCCGTACTGGAAGCCGGTCTGCCACAGGCCGTTATCCCCGCACTGGCGGCGGATGTAGTCGACCCAGATCTTCATGCTCTCGTACTGCTCGGAGAGCACGCGCTTGTCGCCGTAGGTCTCATACAGCGTCCACGGAACCACCGTCGCCACGTCGCCCCAGTAGGCCGCGCCGTTCTGCCCGCCGGTCGCGCCGTCGGAGAGCACGTCGGGCACGACCTGCGCCATGCCGGTGGCGGGATCCTGGTCGGCAGCGAGGTCGCGCAGCCACTTGCGCATGAAGGGCATGACGTTCTGGTGGAAGACGGCGGTCGGCGTGAAGGCCGTGGCGTCGCCCGTCCAGCCGAGGCGCTCGCTGCGCTGCGGGCAGTCGGTGGGCACGTCGAGATAGTTGTCCCGCTGGCCCCAGACGATGTTTTCCCGCAGGCGGTTGACCCGCTCGTCAGAGCAGGAGAAGCTGCCGTTTTCCCTCAGGTCGCTGGAGAGGTGGCAGGCGGTCAGCTCGATGCTCTGCCCATCTTCCAAGCCCTCCACGCAGACAAAGCGGAAGCCGTGGAACGTAAAGTGCGGGCGAAGCGTCTGTTCCTCTCCGTTCAGGATATAGGTATCGGTGGCCTTGGCAAAGCTGAGGTTGCCGGTGTAGAAGTTGCCGTTCTCGTCGAGACTCTCGGCGTGGCGCAGCATGAGCTTCTGGCCTTTTTTGCCCTTGATCTTCAGTTCGACCCAGCCGGTGAGGTTCTGTGCAAAGTCAAAGAGATGCTCACCGTTCGGCGCGGTAAATTCCCGGCTGACAGGAAGCCGCAGCAGGCAGCGCACCGGCTCGTTCTCCTGCGCGACCAGGGTCTCAAAGCCTCGCTCGAAAGGCTGCGCGTTTCCGACGACGGTTTCCGGCAGCGTGTGATCCTGCGTCTCGCCGTCGTAGATCTCGGAAAAGCGGATCGCACCGGTGGAAACGGTCCAACTCTCGTCGGTGCCGACGACTTCCTCCGTTCCGTCGTCATAGCTCACGATCAGCATCGCGAGCAGCGCGGTGGTGTCGCCGTAGTGGTTTGGCGTCGGGGTGAAACCCAGCGCGCCGGCATACCAACCCTTGCCGAGCGTGAAGCGCAGCTCGTTTTCCCCCTCGCGCAGATTTTCCACCGCATAGGTCTGGTATTGTAAGCGCTTATGGTAGCTCGTCCAACCGGGGGTAAAATACGTGTCATCCACTTTCTCCCCGTTCAGCTCCGCCTCATAGAGCCCGAGCGCCGTCGCGTAGAGCCGGGCCTGTTTGACGGGCTTCGTGGCGGGGAAGGACTTGCTGAAAACGGGGCTCGCCGACTCCTCTTTTGGAAGCCCGTGGGTGATCCACTTCGCCCGGCCTTCGAATGCCGCGCCGGAGAGCAGGCCGGTCTCGAAACTCGCGGAAGCGCTCGCGCTTTCCCCGTGGTTGTCCCAGACGGTCACGGTCCAGGTGTAGGCCGTGCGGGCCTCGAAGGTCGCGCCCATGTATTCGATCAGCGTGCTCTGTTCGCTTTCGAGCTTCCCCGTGTCCCACATGATCTCGCTGTTGGAGACTGTGACGCGGTAGGCACTCTGGCGCGTGTCGTTCCTGTCGCTTTTCAGCTTCCACGAAAAACGCGGCTGCACCTCGTCGAGGCCGATGGGATCGGCCTTGTATTCAATGGTCAGATCGTATAAAGAAAGCATGATGATCTCCTTCTTTGGAAAAGCCCGCGGAGCGTTTACCCCGCGGGCTGTGTTTGTCGTTTTGCGGATTATTCTTCGCTCTTGGCTGCCTTGCGCTCGTGCACGACCTTCATGATGTCGGCGTACTTCGACTCGATGTCAAAGCGGTAGACGAGCAGGAACATGACCACGAGCATCACGAGCGGGAGGTAGATCGAGAAGGTGTAGATGCCGTAGCGGACGGAGGTGGTCACCTCGGTGACGTTGGGGTCGTAGTTCGCAGCCGCCAGGATCCAGCCGATCAGCGAGCCGCCGATGCCGCTGGCGATCTTGCCGCCGAAGCTGGAGGCGGAGGCGGACATGCCGATGATCTTGTTGTCGAAGAGGTAGTCGTTGTAATCCACGGCCAGGCTGTTCATCGGGCTCTGCAGGCACATCATGGGGATGAGCGCAAAGGTGGGCAGCATGCCGGCCGTCAGCAGGACGATCAGGCTGGAGGGGAAGAACACGCGCACGACCGAGCCGGCGATGCCAAGGACGAAGCAGATCAGCAGGGTCTTGCGGATGCCCCACTTCTTGGTCATCGGGCCGACGAGGGCAAAGCCGAGGAAGGTGGGAATCAGGCCGACGCCGCCGAGCAGGGCGACCAGGTTGTCGTTGCCGAGGATCCACTTGGCGTAGTAGGTGCCGGAGGCGCTGGTCAGCGCGTAGGTGACCGCGGTGAAGAGGCCGAGGATCAGCAGCTGCACCCAGTATTTATTCTTGAAGAGCATGCCGAGCGCCTGGAAGAAGGGCAGTCCGTCGTCCGGCTTTTCCTCGGCGCCGGCCTTCTCCTCACTCTTGCGGTAGAGGAGGAACATCAGGCCCATGGCTATCAGGCCGACGACCGCGGCGAACTTGATGTAGGCGGCCTGGTCGGCCACGCCGTTCGGGCCGAGGGCGTTGGTGATCGGCACGAGCGCGATGGCGATGATCATGCCGATGATATACCCGAAGGCCGCGCGGAAGATGCCCATCTTGTTGCGCTCCTCCAGGCTCCTGGTGCGCATGACCAGCAGCGAGATGTAAGGAATGGAGATGGCCGTGTAGACGACCGCGGAGGCAAAGACGTTGGTGCCGAGCAGGTAGGCGAACTGGCCGGCGGTGCTCATGCCCTTGGGCACGGTGAAGAGCGCCACGATCGCGACGAAGGTGGGGATCGCCATGCGGAGGAACCAAGGGCGGCACTTGCCCTTCGGGCTCTTACCGCTGTCCATGATCTTGCCCATGATGAGGTCGGTGAAGGCGTCGATGATCTTGGCGACGAGCAGGACGTTTGCCGCCGTAAGGGCCGCGACGCCGACCTTGTCGGTGTAGAAGTAGGTGATTGCGCCGACGAGGCCGCTGATCGCGTTAAGCGTAAACTGACCGCCCGCGTCCGCCATATAGTCGCCGAAGCGCATGGTCTTCTGGATGCCCATGCTGTCGAGACCGAGTTCTTTTCTTGCCATGATGATCCTCTCCTGTCTATGATTTTGAATGGAATTGCCTGTGTTCTGGGCACAGCATAACAGAAGGCAAAACGGCGGTATACAAAATTCTTGATTTTCATATCGAATTTATGATAAACTGCACGTGAGGTGAGAAAACCATGCCGGACATGATCCAAACGCTGGAGCGTCTGTACAGCGTAACGGATATCCCGCTGAGCCTGCTGGACGGGGAAGGCCATGTGCTGCATACCTGGCCGCCGGCCGGGGATGTTACGGTGGCGGTGGAATCCAGCGCCGCCGCGATCGAGGATTTCCGTCTGCAGAAGCGAGACGCGCAGCACCCGCTGATCAGTTTTCTCGACCCGGGTTTTCTGCTGGGCGTTGTAGAGCTCAGCACGAATCGCTATGTGCTGATCGGGCTGGTGAGTCCCTACGTACACACGCGCGCCGAGATCCTGCAAATGGTCGGGGAAGCGATCCATCCGGCGCAGCTTCAGACCTACCGCGACCGCCTCCTGCGGCAGCCGCCGGTCACACTGGAAAAACTCAAGGATCTGATCTGTCTGCTGACCGGACTTATAGGCGAAGCCGTGCCGACGGGAAACATCCTCTTTGTGGATAATGTTTCCTCCCGCAAGCTGGGCGGCCTGCTGTTGGAGCAATCCCTTTTTGAGCAGCGGGAGGAAGCGGACACTCACGTTCCGACGGATTATGAGACGGCGATCTGCTCGGCTGTGGAAGCAGGCGACCGGGCGCTGCTGGAGCGCAGCCTGTTTGCACCCTATACGGGGCATGTCGGCCGGATGTCGGCGAACGACCTGCGGCAGCAGAAGTATTCCTTCATCTGTATGGCGACGCTGACCTCCCGCGCGGCGATCCGCGGCGGTCTGGACGCGGAGACGGCCTTTTCTCTGAGCGATCTCTACTGCCAGCGGGCTGATCTGCTGACGGAGATCCCGCTGATCCAGAATCTGACCTTCACGATGCTGATGGATTTCAGCGGCAAGGTGCGGGAGATCAAAAAGCGACCCGCCGTCTCTTCCGTTATTCAAAACTGCCTGCAGTATATCTCCGTCCACCTGCACGAGCCGATCACGCTCGAGCAGCTTTCCCGGTACTGCGGACTCTGCACCCGCAGCCTCTCCCTGCGCTTCCGGGAGGAGACAGGCATGGGCGTGCCCGAGTACATCCACCGCGAAAAGCTGCGCGAGGCGGAGTACCTCCTGCGCCACACGGACTACTCGCTCTCCGAGATCACTTCCTATTTGAATTATCCGTCCCAGAGCTACTTCACACAGATTTTTAAAAAATACAAGGGACAGACCCCGCAGCAGTACCGGGATCAGGTGAAATAAATCGGAAATCTGCTACGTCGATCATAATAATGATATATCATACAGGCCTTTTTCTGTATACTGGCGACAGGAAACAGAAAAAGGCCTTATTCCCTTATTATGAGAGGAGAAAACATTATGAACGCGATCCGGCTGAGATGCGAATATCTGAAAAACCCGATGGGGATCGACATCCAAAAGCCCCGCCTGATGTGGAACTGTGAGGGCGGGATCAAACAGACGGCGTATCAGCTCGTCACGGAGAACTGGGACAGCGGCAAGATCGTGTCTTCCTCCATGCAGGCAGTCTATCCCGTCCTTCTGCGCAGCCGCGAGCGCGTCGTGTGGTGCGTGCGCCTCTGGGATGAAAACGATAAGCCCGGCGACTGGACGGAGGCGGTCTTTGAGATGGGCCTTCTGCAGCCGGGCGATTGGCAGGCCGAATGGATCGCGGGCAATTATATAGCCGAGGCGAAGAAGCGCTGTCCGGTCGACTGCTTCCGCAAGGCGTTTCGCGTGGACAGCCCTGTGAAAAAGGCGCGGCTGTACATCACGGCCTGCGGCCTCTATGAGGCCCGCCTCAACGGACAGAAGGTCGGGGACTTCTTCATGGCCCCCGGCTACACCGACTACCGCAAGCGCATCCAGTACCAGACTTACGACGTGACAGAGCTTCTCGGCACCCCCTCCGGGGGAGCTGCCGCGTCAGCGGCTGAGGGGGTCCTGACGGTGGAGCTGGCCGACGGCTGGTACCGCGGCTCCTGCGGCGCGTGGGGGCTGAAAAATCAGTACGGCACCGAGACGAAGCTGCTGGCGCAGCTCGAGATCGAGTACGAGGACGGAAAGCGCGAGCGCATCGTCACGGACGAGAGCTGGGCCTGGTCGAACGACGGCCCCGTGCGCTTTGCCGACAACAAGGACGGCGAGACCGTGGACGCCCGCCTCGCCCCCTCTTACGCCGGCAGGGCGAAGCGCACGAAGCACAGCGTCGTCCCCGCGGCCTCGAACAACGTTCCCGCCCTGGAGCACGAGCGCTTTCATCCCGTCGTCAGCAAAGCGCCCTCCGGCAAGACCATCCTGGACTTCGGCCAGAACATCCAGGGCATCCTCTCCTTCCGCCTGACGGCGCGGGAGGGGCAGCGCATGGTCTGGCGCTTCGGCGAGCTGCTGGACAAGGACGGCGAGCTGACCCAGGCCAACATCCAGCTTACCAGAAAGGACAAGACCACGCCCCTGCAGAAGATCGACTATACCTGCGCGGAGGGCCTGAACGAGTACAAGACCCGCTTCGCCGTCTTCGGCTTCCAGTACGCCGAGGTCGAGACGGACCTGGAGCTGCGGAGCGAGGATATCGAGGCGATCGCCGTCTATTCCGATCTGGAGCAGACCGGCTTTTTCACCAGCTCCCATCCTCTGCTCAACCGTTTCTTTGAGGCCACGGTCTGGTCGGCCAAGGGCAACCACCTGGACATCCCCACCGACTGCCCGACCCGGGAGCGCCACGGCTGGACCGGCGACGCGCAGATCTTCTTTGAGACGGCGGGTTATCTCTTCGACTTCGCCGCCTTCTCCCGCAAGTACCTGCACGACGTCTACGACTGGCAGGAAAAGAGCGGGCGTCTGCCCCACATCGCCCCGGAGGGCGGCGCGGATTTCTACATGCGCTCCATGAACGGCTCCGTCGGCTGGTCGGACGTGGGCATCCTGATGCCGTACCGCTACTGGAAGCTCTTCTGCGACGAGGCGATCCTGCGCGAGTACTACGACGGCATGGCGAAATACGCCCGCTTCATGGAAAAGCGCTGCGGCAAGCGCGCGCTGCTCGGCGCCGAGCGCATCAAGCTCTCGAAGGAGAACGCGAAATATTTCGTCAACGTCGGGCAGAGCTACGGCGAGTGGGCCGAGCCCGCGGACGTCTGCGCCTTCCGCTGGCAGGACTTCGTCGCGCCGCACCCGGAGGTCTCCACGGCCTACACGGCGCACGTGCTTGGCCTGATGGCCGAGATCGCCGAGCACCTGGGGAAGACGGAGGACGCGAAGGAATTCCGCGCGACCAGCGAGGGCTGCAAGCGGGCCTATCAGGAGCTGGTCTCCGGAGGCAAGTACAGTCTGGACACCGACCGCCAGGCGCAGCTGGTGCGCCCGCTGGCCTTCGGGCTGCTCACGGACGAGCAGACGGCCTTTGCGAAAACGCGCCTGCTCGAGGCGCTGGAGCACTACGGCTGGCGTCTGGGCACGGGCTTCCTCTCCACCCCGCTGATCCTGGACGTCCTCGCTCAGATCGACGTCGAGGCGGCCTACCGGCTGCTGGAGAACGAGGAGATCCCCGGCTGGCTCTCGATGCCGAAGGCGGGCGCCACCACCATCTGGGAGGCCTGGGAGGGACCCAACTCCGCCCAGGGCAGCGGCATCGGTTCGCTGAACCACTACTCCAAGGGCGCGGTCTGCGAATGGCTGTTCAAGTCCATGTGCGGCATCCGCGTCGCGGGCGAAAACCGCTTTTTGATTGCTCCGTTGCCCGGCGGCAGCCTCACGCATGCCGAGGCGGGCTACATCAGCGTATACGGCCTTGTCAAGAGCGGCTGGGAAATCAAGGAAGGCAAGACGACCTATACAGTGTCCGTCCCAGCGAATACCACAGCGCTGTTCCGGTATCCAAACGGAGATCTTCGGGAACTCACCCCAGGGAATCATACCTTGTGAAGAAGATGAGACGATTGATACTGGTTTACTAGGCAGTCCGTTTTTCCGCAGGCTGACGGACTGAAGGGCAAGCACGTAAATGCAACGTCTGGCAAACGGAGAGCCTCGCTTGGACATTTTCAAATCTGCGCCTGCATAGTTTCCGGATTGCTTGATCTTGGGATCCAAGCCGAAGTAAGCGAATAGCTGTTTGGGACGCTTAAAGGCTGAGAAGTCTCCAATCTCACAAGCAAGTGTAATTGCAGACAGAAGACCGATGCCCGGAATCGTCTGGAGGAGCCGAACATGCTCAGCCAGCTTGGAATCACCACGCTCCTTAAGCAGATGCTTGATCTGCTCCATGAGCTGCCGGGTCTGAGAATCCAAGAGGCGAATCATTTCAATATAGTGGCGGATGAGAAAGCAGATGCCCGGATTCCCATGTCCAAAACGTTGCGCCGCCTCAGCAGCCTCCAAAAGAGCGACTGCTTTCTCATGAATAAGGCGCTGGAAGAGTATCATGATCTGGAAGCACGCGCGGCAGAGCTTGACCCGGATGAACTGAAAGCAGCCCGCCTCTCCCTCCGCTCAGAGGAAGAAAAGCGGGCTGTTTCCAAGCTGGAAGATGCTTATGGCAACAGCTACGATTATGATACTATGCGCGAGGCGAAAGGTCAGGTTTCGGATTGGCTGCACGAGAATTATCCCATCAGCAGGCCACACTCTGTTCGCCAAGATTTGCATCAAAAGCAGAAAGAAGTCCAGCAGCGTAAACTGCCTCAGAGGAAAAATGCGAGGGATTTGGAGAGATAATAAAACTCTATCCTCCGTGCTTTTCTCGGTACTCGCTCGGCGTAAGGCCAATGACTTTTTTGAATGCGCCGGCGAAGTGGCCGGGAGAGGAGAACCCGAGATAACTGCTGATGGCGGTCATCGGCTTGTCGGAATACCGGAGGAGGCGCTTTGCTTCCTCCATTTTTTCTTTCATGATAAAGCTTGCCAGCGTCTCACCGGTTTCCTTATGAAAACGCGCGGAGAGGTGCGTCCGGCTCATATAGAGCTTCTTCGCCAGAGCCTCCGTGCTGATCGGCTCGGAGAGATGGTGCTGCACATAATTGGCCACCTGCACCGCCAATCTCGATTCGTGTGCGCCATGGCGCAGCCGCTCTACCCGCTGGGTGAATTCTAAAAGCAAATTGTACTGCAGATTCGTGATCTGTGCGGGTGTGCTCAGACGTTCGACGTGCTGAATATAGTTGTCGCTGAGCCGAAAGGCGTCCTCTACGTCCATTCCTCCGCGGATCGCCGCGCGGGAAGCCAACGTGGCCGCGACGATCAGCGTGTTTTTGAGCTGCCGGAGTTGATCGGCCGCAAGCACGCCGCCCCGCACGGACGGAGCGCGGCTGATCCACTTCTGCAGCGCGGCCGTGTCTCCCTTCCGAACAACGTCCATCAGCGTCTGCTCCATGGAGTAGGTGTTGTGCGGGATGAACTCCGCCGTCTCTGCTGTGATTTTCTCGACCTTCCGCTTCTCTGCGGCCTTATGGAGCCGCACCTGCTCTTCCTCGTGGATCGTGAGGTCTCTGAGCTGAAGTTTCTCACCGTTGAGCATAAAGTTGACAGTGCAGAGCATCTGCAGCAGACTTTCCAGAGGGAGCGAAACGATGCTTTTGATCCCCTGAACGAAGTCCGCAACCTCATCGGCCGGGACGTCCGCGCGAAAGGCGAGCTGACGCAGCTCCGGGTTCTTGTTGGGGATCTGCCAGGTCGGTCCGACAATGATCTTGATCTCGCCGGAGTTGACGATGCCGTAGGTATGAAAGAGCTCGGTGACGATATAACCCACGTGCTCCGTCACCTCCCATATGCGGTCTTTGTATGCCTGCATTGGGTCGCGCGGCAGCGAGACGACAGCGTGATAGAACACTTCTTCCTCGCCCTTATAAATTCGGATCGGGATGCCGCTGAGATCACCCATCGTCCGGCAGATGTATTCCAAATCTGAAAACTCCATAGGCCACCTCCAAGATGATACAAATATAAAGCAATTCATACAAATATGCAAGCAAAAGCGGCTCTGTTTTGTTA
The DNA here is from genome assembly GCA_045222695.1 of Candidatus Limivicinus sp. GTDB lineage: Bacteria > Bacillota > Clostridia > Oscillospirales > Oscillospiraceae > Limivicinus. The sequence continues at coordinate 18,087 of JBGUZD010000016.1, read as the reverse complement.
AGATGAGGATGACAAAACAGAAGGAGGCAGCAGCATGAAAGTATTCATCATCGGAGGCACGGGTCTTTTGGGCAGCGAGGGAGCGCGGGAGCTGATTGCCCGCGGGCATGAGGTCAGGACGCTGGCGCGCCGCAAGCCCTCGAAGGACGCAGGGCTGCCGGAGGGCATGGAGATCATCCCCGGCAACTACATGGACATGACGGACGACGAGCTGCGCGCGCAGTTTGCCGGCTGCGAGGGCTTTGTATTTGCCGCGGGCGTGGACGAGCGCGTGGAAGGCCCCGCGCCGATTTACGATCTCTTCAAGAAGTTCAATATCGACACAGTCGACCGCCTGCTGCGGCTGGCAAAGGAGTGCGGCGTGAAGCACACGGTGATCTGCGGCTCCTATTTCGCATACTTCGACAAGATCTGGCCGGAGAAGAAGCTGTCGGAGTACCACCCCTATATCCGCTCCCGCCGCGACCAGGAAAAGGTCGCCATGAGCTACGCGGACGACACCTTCGACGTGGCCGTGCTCGAGCTGCCGTATATCTTCGGCACGCAGCCGGGGCGCAAGCCGGTGTGGGTTTTCCTTGTCGAGAACATTCGCTCGATGAAGGGCGCGACGCTGTGGCCGAAGGGCGGCTCCACGATGGTCACGATCCGGCAGGTCGGGCAGGCGCTGGCCGGCGCCCTCGAGCGCAATAAAGGCGGCAACTGCTACCCCATCGGATGGTATAACCTGAGCTGGAAAGAAATGTTGAAGATCTGCCACAAGCACCTCGGCTGCCCGGACAAGAAGATCGTCACGATCCCGAACTGGATGTACGCCATCGGCGGCAGGAAGCTCAAGAAGGAGCAGGAGGCCCGGGGCATCGAGGGCGGTCTGGACATGGTGAAGTTCACCGACCTGCAGTGCTCGAACCAATTCATCGACAAGGAGCTCGGCTGCGTGCCGCTGGGCGTGACCGATGACGACATCGACGCCGCCATCGGAGACTCGATCCGTCTCTGCGTGGCGATCCTCGACGGCAAAGCCGGAGATATCAAGGCCATGCAGGGGTGAGGAAAATAAAGAAACCGACCGTTTTTCTGACCGGCGCCGCGGGCGGCATGGGTTGGCAGAGCCTGACTCGCATGGTCAAGGATGCCGAGCAGTACAATATGTTGATCCTCGTCCGCGACAGTGAGAAGAACCGCAAGCTGCTCTCGGAGTTGGAGAACCGTCCCGGGCTTGAAATCGTTTGGGGCGACCTGAACGAATACGACAAGGTCTATTCCTGCGTGGAAAAAAGCGACATGGTGCTCCACGTCGCGGCCTTCGTCTCCCCGGCCGCGGATTACTACCCGAAAAGGGCAATGGAGGTCAATGTCGGCTCAACAAAAAGCCTGCTCCGTGCGATCCATGAGCAGGGACGGGACGACAGTTACCGCTTTGTCTACATTGGCACCGTGGCTGAGACCGGCGACCGCATGCCGCCGATCCACTGGGGCCGCGTGGGCGACCCGATCAAGCCCAGCATGTTCGACTACTACGCCGTCTCCAAGGTCGCGGCCGAGCGCCTCGTCATTGAGAGCGGACTGAAATACTGGGTCTCTCTCCGGCAGACCGGCATCATCGGCCCCGCGATGGCGAAGATCCGCGACGCGATCCAGTTCCACAACTGCCTCGACAACGTGCTGGAATACGTCTCCGACCGGGATAGCGGGCAGGCCATGCGAAACCTTGCCGCATTTAGCTTTGATGGCTCGCTGGCGGAGGACTTCTGGGGGCACATCTACAACATCGGCGGCGGGGAGAGCTGCCGGATCGACACCTGGAGCATGTACAAGATCATGTACGGCGAGATGGGCTTCACCTCGCTGGACTCCGTCATCGAGCCGAAGTACAACGCGACGCGCAACTTCCACGGCCAGTACTATCTGGACTCGGACAAGCTGGAAAACTACCTTCATTTCCGCAGCGACAGCATGCAGTATTTTTACGACGCCTATCTGAACGAAGTAAAATCCGTCAAGGGCATGGCGAAAGCGATCTGTAAGCTCCCCGGTGGGCAAAAGCTGATGGGAAACATCATCAAGCAGACCTTCCGCAAGCCGATGCTGAGCGAGCACGGCACGATGCGCTGGATCAAAGAGAACGTCGAGGACCACATCGAAGCCTACTGGGGCAGCCGCAAGGCCTGGGAGGCCATCCCGGAGAAAGCGAGCGAGGTCGAGCATTTCACGGATTGGAACGCGGTCGTGCCCATCGACCACGGCTATGACGAATCCAAGCCCGAGAGCGCGCTGGATCTGTACGATGTGCGCGGCGCGGCAAAGTTTCGCGGAGGCGAATGCCGGTCCGAGACGATGGAAAAGGGCGACTGGCGCACGAAGCTGAAATTCAGATGCGCTTTTGGTCATGAGTTTGAAGCAAGCCCCCGACTGGTGCTGGAGGGCGGACACTGGTGCCCGGACTGCGAACGCAAAAGCTGGAACTACGGCAATCGCGCAAAGGTGGATCCTTTCTTTGCCCAAGTCTGGAATCCGCTGCATGAGCCGGACGAGCTCCGGGAGTACCCGAAGGTCGTCTCGGAGTTGGATGTGGAATAAACAGAGAAAAAGGAGAAATGCAAGATGAAAAAGGTATCGAAAGCACTGAAAAACTACAACGTGGACGGAATCGCACTCATCGTCCTGGGCTTGATCCTTATGATTTGGTCAGAGTTTTCTCTGCTGGCTCTGTTCAAATGGATCGGGATCGCGTTGATTGTCATTGGCGGGTTCAAAGGCGTCCTTTACTTCTTAAAGAACAAGAAGGAACAGAGCCTGATCAGCCTAATCGTCGGCGTTCTGCAAATCGCCGCCGGTATTGCGCTGATTGTCAAATCCGGCACACTGACCCAATATTTCCCAATCGTGGCGGCTGTCATCCTCTGTTACGGCGCAATCATGATGATCTTTCAAGCGCTCAAGCTGCGGGACAGGGAAAACAAGGCTTTCACGGTATCCTTTGTCCTTAGCCTTATTTCTCTGATTCTGGCTGTCATTGTCTTCGTACATCCGGCTGTGCTGATCGATGTGATGATGCAAGCGTCCGGAGCGGCAATGATCTTTGAGGGTATTGCCATGCTGTATGTGCTCTCTCGAAAAGCATAAACAGGAAAAGCAAAAGATTTACCAACTGAAAGCTCTGTGCAATGAGCGGGATTACATGTTCTTCGTGGACGCCTCTGATATGACTTAGGACGGGACGAACTATCGGACAGAGTTGTTCATCAAGGGCCAAATTCACCTCAACCATGAAGGACAGCTTCTGTGGATGAACGAGTTTATCCAGTCGCAGATTAAACAGCTGATCGAGGATTACGGGTTGGACGAACTGCGGAAAACCGATCCGTCTTAACGGAACAAGGGAAACAGGAGAGAAGGACTATGGCAGCGAAAAATTCGGATCAGGATCAGAAACAGGTTCTGAAAGACATCTACCGCCCCAACCGTTACAAGCTCGACGACCGCTTCGTCCTGCGCGACGGGCAGACGCATCCTTTTGCGGTGATCTGTCCCGGAGGCGGTTACAGCGTCGTATGCAGTTTCATCGAGGGCACACCCATCGCCAGAAAACTCAACGAGCGAGGGATCAGCGCTTTTATCGTGTACTACCGCGTACGCGGAAAGGCCCGTTTCCCGCGGCCGCAGGACGATCTCGCCCGCGCGGTCGAAGAGATCCTCAGCCGTGCGGAGGAATACCGCGTTGAAAAAGAAAACTATTCTGTCTGGGGTTTTTCCGCAGGCGGGCATCTGGCCGCGAGCTTTGGCACCGAGAGCATGGGATGGGCGAAGTACGGTCTACCGAAGCCCGGCGCGATCGTGCTGAGCTATCCCGTCATTTCCATGGTGGGTGAGTTGCCCCACCGAGAGACGCACGACAATCTCCTCGGCAGGCACGCGACGCTCGCGCAGGAAAAAGCTGCAAGCGTCGACGAACAGGTGAACGCCGACTATCCGCCCACCTATCTCTGGTGTGGCGACGCGGACAGTACGGTCATGCCTGAGAATACCCGCCGAATGGCCGCTGTGCTGGAAAAAGCGGGTGTCCCCTTCCACTGTGAGGTCTTCCCCGGTGTTGAGCACGGTGTCGGACCCGGCACCAGCACGGCCGCCGAGGGCTGGATCGACCACGCGGTGGACTTTTGGAGAAAACAAGGAGGCAGACATGCAGGTTTTTAATCCCTATCTGCCCAACTGGGAGTATGTGCCGGACGGCGAGCCGCACGTGTTTGACGGCCGGCTCTACGTCTTCGGCTCGCACGACCGTTTCGGCGGAAAAAAGTTCTGCATGAACGACTATGTCGCCTGGTCGACGCCTATGGACGATCTCTCAGCCTGGCGTTATGAGGGCGTCATCTATCAAAAGGCGCAGGACCCGGCCAATCCGGACGGCAGCAAAAGCATGTATGCCCCTGACGTGGCCCGCGGGCCGGACGGTCGGTATTATCTTTACTACGGACTGGCCGACCAGTTCAAGGTGAACGTCGCGGTTTGCGATACCCCCGCTGGCGCCTATGAGTTCTACGGCTTCGTCACACACGCCGACGGCATCCCCTGGGGCGAGCGCGAGGGCGACTGCATGCCCTTCGACCCCGGCGTTCTCGTCGACGATGACGGGCGCGTCCACCTCTACGCCGGGCAAGGGCCGATGAATCCGGTGCACGCGAGGTGGACGCTGAAAAACCACACGCGCGACTCTGCCATGCACGTCGAGTTGGAGCCGGACATGAAGACGATGCGCGGCGAGCCGGTGAAGCTCGTTCCCAACTGCGCGGAATCGAAGGGAACGGGCTTTGAGCAGCACGAGTTCTTCGAGGCAAATTCGATTCGGAAATTCAAGGGCCGTTATTACTTCATCTACTCCTCGGTCCAGAGCCATGAGCTCTGCTATGCCGTGTCGGATCGCCCGGATGGCGGTTTTGCCTACGGCGGGACGCTCCATTCCAACGGCGACATCGGGATCGAGGGCTTCTTCCCGGTGAACTTCATGTACGGCGCCGATCGGAGGATCAAGGCCTATACCGGCAACAACCACGGCAGCATCGTCGAGATCGGCGGACATTACTACATATTTGGCCACCGCCACACCAATGCCAGTATGTTCTCCCGGCAGGGCGTCGCGGAGGAGATCTTCATGGACGCCGATGGGCATTTCAAGCAGGCGGAAATGACGAGCTGCGGCCTGAACGGCGGACCGCTGAAGGGCACAGGCACGTATTCTGCTGCGATCGTCTGCAATCTGCAGTCGAAAAAGGGCGCCTGCTTCAGCTTTTTCACTACGCAGACGCGCGCGCATCCGCGCCTGACCCAGGACGGCGAAGACAGGGAATCCGATCCGGGACAGTACATCGCCAATCTGCGCGACGGTGCGCTGGCCGGCTTCAAGTTTTTCGATTTCGATAGCAACAGGCCGGACAGGATCACCGTCCGCGTCCGCGGCAAAGCGAAGGGCGTGCTGTACGTCTACGACGACGCAAAGCGCGAAATGCCGTCCGCCGCGATCCCGGTGGACGTCAGGACCGGAGCTTGGTCAGAGCTGTCTGCCCCGCTTCGGGTCAGCGGAAGGAGAGCGCCGTTGTTCTTCCTTTTCTGTGGAAACGGCGCGCTGAGCTTCTTCGCGTTTTCGCTGCAATGAAGAGACACGAATAGCTGAAACTTCCTAAATGCATTCCAGAAAAGAATTTATCCCATGAGCGAGACAAAATCTCACTCATGGGATAAATTTCTCCTTGACAAACCTCTCCTGGGCGCGCGTTTTGTCAAGGAGTTTTTTATCCCCCGAGCATTTTTCAGCATGGACTATATCTCGGCATACCCTTCAATTATGCATAAAGACAGCGCCTAAGCTCCGGTAAAAAGCTTAGGCGCTATCTTTGTTTTGTGTGTCGAGTCATATAAAACGCTCTATCTCCGCCCCCGCACCAAAAACATCGGGGTGGAGGCAAAGCTGATCTTTTCTTCCTCCGACCAGACGCGCTGCCAGATATCCTCGTCGGCCTCGGCCTGCAGACCGAGAGAAGAAAGCCGTTCCAGATCCCATGCGGGACGCGGGATCTTTGACAGCGGCACGCGGCGGGCAATGTCCTCCATCACATCGAAGCTCTCGCCCTCGGCTTCCACGTTCTGATCCCAGACGCCCTGTTCTGCGCTGCTCATGCGGTCGCGCTCCCAGGCAGCCTGCGCGTCCACGTCGAAGAGATAGGCGTACCAGTTCGCGTCGAAGTTCAGCAGCACGCCGCCCTTTTTCAGCACCCGCGCCCACTCGGCATAGGCCCGCTCGGGGTGCGGGAGATTCCAGGTCAGATTGCGGCTGACCACCGCGTCGAAGCTCTCACCCGCGAAGGAGAGCGCCTCAGCGTTCATTTCCATAAACGCGATCTCGTCGGCCAAAGGGCCGGCGTTTTCTTTTGCCTCGGCAAGCATGGCGGGCGTGAGGTCGATCGCCGTCACGGCGCAGCCCAGCTCGCGCAGCAATATTGCGAAGAAGCCCGGCCCGGTGCCGACCTCCAGCACGCGCAGACCCGCGAGCGGACGACCGGGAAACTGCCGCGTCAGCTCCTCGCGCAGGCAGTCTTTCCACTTCTGCCGCTGCGCGGTGGCCAGCTCCAAACGGTTGACCTCCGAATAGCCAGAAGCACGGCCCGTCCAATATTCCCGGTTTTCCTTAAGGATCGTGTCTCGGCACCCCATAGCTCACCATCGGGCCTTTCTCAATGATGTTCAGCGACGCGCACTGATACAGCAGCACGCCGTCTGTCGGCGCGAGCTCCGTAAAGAGGCTTTTGCCGAAATAGTCGCGGATCTCGCCCAGCTTTTCTCCCTTTCGGAACCAGTCGCCCGGCTTCTTCTCCGGGTACCAGCAGCCGGTGCAGGGCGCGTCGTCGTTGTATTCAAAAAGCTCTTGCTTGGGATAGGCGATCCAGTCCCCGCCCAGCACGCCGAGGCGGCGCAGGATGTTCCGCACATCGGCCTTGTCCGCCTCGATCTCCTCGCGGCTGAACAGGCTGAGCTGGCCGCGCTCGATGAGCACGCTGGGAATCCCGTGGATGGACGCCAGATTATACGCTCCGCCCGTACGGCAGCGCGAGCGCACGACGTACTTGACGTTAACGCACTCGACCATCTGCTTCGCCGTCTCCTCGGCGGGAGTGTTGCCCAGATAGTAGCAGAAGGGGACCAGCGTCTCATAACCGTCGCCGCAGTGCAGGTCGATATATGCGTCCACGTTCTTGATAAAGACCTCGAAGAGCATGTGCGCCAGACGTTCGGCTTCGCTTCCTTCCCGGTCGCCGGGGAAGACGCGGTTGAGATTTTTCCCGTCCTCGTACACGCGGGACATGGTGCGGTTTTCAAAGCCGGAGCGGTTGGCCAGCGGAACGATGACGACATTCCCGCGCAGTGCAGACACATCGAGTTCGTTGGACAGCTCGATCGCTGCCTGTATGCCCACATATTCCGCGTTGTGGATGCCTGCGGTGATCAGCACGGTCGGCCCCAGCCGCTCGCCGCAGAGCAGGACGTGGGGAACGTGCAGCTCGGTGCCCTCCACGTGGATATGATCTTTTACCGTTTTGCCCGGCGTCAGCTCGTGCCCGGCGATGGTTTTGACTTGCATGGCAGCCTCCATCCGCTTCGTTTTCATCACGGTATCACGCATGCCCCGTTTTGACAAGCCCCGGAGGGGGATAAAATGCCGCGGAAAACATAGTTTTATATCCCCCCCGGGGGCTTACGCGTGGAAGTAAGGGGGACTATAATGCAGATGGTCGGTCACGCCATGATATGGGATGGCAAATTGCTTGAGGGAGCAATGACCGATGAGCGCAAGAGAGGATAAACACATGGAACTGATCAAGCATCGCGTGACGCACTACTGGTCACATCGGGCCGAGGCCTTCGAAGCGCAGCGCCTGCGTGAATTTGACAGCGAAAAGCGAGAGCGCTGGCTGGCGGAGCTTTTTCGCTATCTGCCGCAGGGGCGGACGCTCCGAGTCTTGGATATCGGCACGGGCACCGGCTTTTTCGCCTGCCTGTTTGCCGCCGAGGGACATGAGGCGACCGGCATCGACCTAACGCCGGACATGATCGAACACGCCGAGCACATGGCCGCCGTGCTGGGGCTGGACGCCACGTTCCGGATCATGGACGCGGAAAACCCGGAATTCGAGCCGGAGAGCTTCGACGTTCTGGTGACGCGGAATCTGACCTGGACGCTGCCGCATATCGAAAAGGCCTATCGGGAGTGGTACAGACTTCTCAAGCCCGGCGGCGTGCTTATCAACTTTGACGCGGATTACAGCGCCGCGCTGGAAGACGAAGAAGAGCACGAGCTGCCCGAAAACCACGCGCACAAGCTGGTGCCGGACTATATGAAAGCCGAGAACGACGCCATCACGATGGAGATCGGCGCCTATCACGGGCCGCGTCCGCAGTGGGACGTGCAGCTGCTGGTGGAGGCGGGCTTCGAGCGCGTCACGGTGGACATGGGCGTTTACAAACGCATTTACGCCGAGATCGACGAGTTTTTCAATCCCACGCCGATCTTTACCATCGCGGCTTTCAAATAACAGGAGAGGCGAAGCATGAAGAATTATGCGCTCAAGCGACTGTTGCAGCTGATCCCGATTTTGCTTGCGATCACGTTCCTGTCCTACGGCATGATGCGCATTGCAGGCAGCGACGTAGTCGAGCAGAAAATGGAGAATACAAGCGGCACGGTCTCGCAGGAGATGATCGACAACGCCAGAGAAGAACTGGGCCTGGACAAGCCCTTTGTCGTGCAGTACTTTACCTGGCTCGGCAATCTTCTCAAAGGCGATATGGGCACCTCCTATGTCTCGAACAAACCGGTATTCTCGACCTTCGTTTCCAAACTGCCGGCGACGCTTTTGCTGACGGTCGTATCCATCCTGCTGACGGTGCTGATCTCGATTCCACTGGGGATCTGGTCGGCCGTCAAGCAGAACACGGCGACCGACTACGTGATTCGTACGGCGAGCTTTATCGGCAACTCTCTGCCGAACTTTTTCGTCTCCCTGCTGCTGATGTACCTTTTCGCGATCAAGCTGGACTGGTTCCCCGTCATCTCCAGGGGCGTCAGCCTACAGAGCGTGGCGCTGCCCGCCCTGACGCTGGCGATCGCCATGTCGGCCAAGTATCTGCGGCAGGTACGCGCGACGGTTCTGGACGAGCTGAGCAAAGATTACGTGCTCGGCGCCATGGCCAGAGGCGTGAAGTTCTCCACGACCATGATGAAGAGCGTCATGAAGGCCTCGCTCGTGACGATCATCACGCTGCTGACGCTATCGATCGGATCGCTCCTCGGCGGCACGGCCATCGTCGAGTCCATCTTCATGTGGGACGGCGTCGGCAAGATGGCGGTGGACGCGATCAATATGCGCGACTACCCGATCATCCAGGCCTACGTGATGTGGATGGCCATCATCTACGTGCTGGTCAACCTGATCACCGACCTGAGCTATCACTTCCTTGACCCGAGGATCCGGCTGGGAGGGATAGAGCAATGAACGAAACGATCACGGTCCGCGTGCAAAAAGTCAAAAAGAACAGCATCAGAGCCCGCCTGATCTTCTTCCTGATTCTGGCGGCGGTTCTGCTTCTCGTTACGATCTTTGCGGACAAGATCGTCCCCTACGATCCCTATGCGCAGGATTTGTCGAAGTCGATGCTCCCGCCTTCTTCCGAGCATTGGATGGGCACCGACCGCTACGGCCGGGACATGTTCTCCCGCGTCGTGGTCGGCGCGCAGACGAGCATCTTTTCCACGCTTGCGCTCGTCGGCGTCATCTCGATCTTCGGCACCGTCGTGGGCACGCTCTGCGGCTACTACGGCGGCGCGATGGACTCCGTCGTGATGCGCATTTCAGACGTATGCCTGGCCTTCCCGGGGCTGGTCTTTGCTCTGGCGATCGCGGCGCTGCTGGGAGGCGGCGTTTCGAACGCGGTGCTCGCGCTGGCGGTCATCAGCTGGCCGAAGTACGCGCGTGTGGCGCGAAGTCAAACGCTTGCGCTGAAAAACAGCGACTTTGTGGCCGCGGCGCGGCTCTCCGGCGACAGCTCGGTGCAGATGATCCTGCGGCATATCCTGCCGAACATCCTCGGCCCGATCCTGGTCACGGCCATGCTGGACATCGGCACGATGATGATGGAACTGGCCGGACTGTCCTTCCTGGGCCTCGGCGCGCAGCCGCCCACAGCCGAGTGGGGCAATATGATGAGCGGCGGACGGAGCATGCTGCAGACCTATCCCTGGCTCGTGCTGTCTCCCGGCTTCGCGATTTTCCTGACGGTCGTGATCTTCAACCTCCTGGGCGACACCGTGCGCGACTACATGGATCCGAAGAACTCCCGGGCCCGTTAATATGGAATCTATAAACTTCTTATAGATCAAAAAGAAGAAAGGAAAAGACGACAATGAAAAAGATCCTGGCAATCCTTCTGGTGCTCTGCCTCTCGCTCGGTATCCTGGCCGGCTGCGGCGGCAGTTCCAACGCGCTCGCCCAATCCGGCGGGAAGAAAACTTTCGTCTTCGGCGACACCACCTTCAACGCCGAGAACGAAGAGCCGACAATCAACCCCCACGAGGCATATTCCGGCTGGCCCTGCATCCGCTACGGCGTCGGGGAGACGCTGATGAAAATCGCGGACGACGGCACGCTGCAGCCCTGGCTGGCGGAGAGCGCCGTCAATGTGAACGAAACGACATGGGAGATCGTGATCAAGGACGCGGTCTGCTTCTCCAACGGAAAGAAATGCGACGCCGCGGCGGTCAAGGCCTGCCTTGAGCACCTGATCGAGGTCCACGAGCGCGCCGCAGGCAACCTGAAAATCGCCTCCATGGAGGCCAACGGCCAGAAACTGACCATCGTCACCTCCGAGCCCAACCCCATCCTGATGAACTATCTCTCCGAGGCCTACGGCTGCATCATCGACATGGAAGTCGGCATCCCCGAAAACGGCTGTGTGGTCGGCACCGGCCCCTTTGTGGCGACCGAGGTTGTCACGGACGACCATGTGAGCCTCATCAAGAACGTCAACTACTGGAACGGCGAGGTCAAGATCGACGAGATCACCGTCCGCACCATTTCCGACGGCGACACGCTGGCCATGGCGCTCCAGTCCGGCGAGATCGACGCGGCCTACGGCATGGCCTACGCCAGCTATCCGCTCTTTGAGAATGACAACTACAAATTCACCAGTATCCAGACCAGCCGCTGCTTCTGGGGCATGGTGAACCTCCACGAGGAGAATCCCGGCTACGCCATCATGAGCGATCCCGCCGTCCGCAAGGCGATCGCCCTGGGCATCAACAAGCAGGGCTTCGTCGACGTGCTGCTCAACGGCTACGGCTACACTGCGACCGGTGCTTTCCCCGACAGCTTTGCTTTCGGTCAAGGCGTCAAGACAGTGTCCTTTGATCCCGAGCAGGCCAAGGCCGAGCTGGAGGCCGCCGGCTGGGTGGACACCGATGGCGACGGCATCCGCGAAAAGGACGGCGTCAAGCTCACGATCCGCTGGCTGACTTATCCGTCCCGCCAGGAGCTGCCCCTGCTGGCTGAGTCCGCGCAGTCAACGCTCAAGGACATCGGTATCGACGTTCAGATCAACTGCACCAAGGATCACAACGGCATCCGCAAGGATCCCACGGCCTGGGATATCTGGGTCAGTGCCAACGTCAACGCCGGTCTGGGCGACCCCCAGAACTTCTTTGACACCTACTGCCTGGATGACTCCGTCAAGAACTCCGGCGGCCACCACACCGACAAGCTCGAAGAACTGGCCGTTCAGCTGCGCACCACCTTCGATCCGGCCGAGCGCGCGAAGATCGCCGTTGCCATGCAGCAGGAGCTGCTGGACGACAACTCCTATGTCTTCTGCTCTTTCCTTCGCATGAGCATGATCATGAAGGCCAATGTCACCGGTCTCGAAGCGCACACCTGCGACTTCTATGAGCTGACTGCGGATCTGGATATCAAGTAAAAATCAGTATATAGAGGGGCGGGTTCGCCCGCCCCTCAGCTCCAAAATGAACATGGGCTCAGTGCGGAAAGCTTATCTGCATTGAGCCGATGGCCATTTTCAGATATTATCCAAATGAGGTCGTTATATGGCAGTATTATTGGACTATCAGCACGTGGAGATCTCTTTCAACGGGAATCCCGTCGTCCATGACGTGAGCTTTCAGCTCCATCCCGGCGAGATCCTTGGCCTGGTGGGCGAGTCCGGCTCCGGCAAATCCACGCTGATTAAGGCGGCCATGGGCCTGCTCGGGAACAGCGGCATGGTCACAAAGGGCGACATCTGGTTTGAAGGGAAAAACCTCCCGGATGTGCCGCCCAAGGAGATGCGCAGGATCTGCGGGGAAAAGATCGGCATGATCTTTCAGGATTGCGGCGCGTCCCTGAGCCCGATCCGCACCATCGGCGAGCAGATCGTCGAGAGCATGGAAGCGCACCGAAAAGTGGACGTGAGTGATGCGAAGCGTACGGCGATGGAGCTGTTTGAAAAGCTGCGCTTCAAGGACGGCGAGCGGGTCTGGAACAGCTATCCCTTCGAGCTCTCCGGCGGCATGAACCAACGCGCGGGCATCGCGATCGCTATGCTGATGAATCCGGCCGTGCTCATGGCGGACGAGCCCACATCCGCGCTCGACGTGGCTGTACAGCGGCAGGTCGTGGAGGAGATGCTACACGTCCGTGAGGTCTTCGGCACCGCGATCATCATCGTGACGCACGACATCGGCGTCGTCTCCGCGATGGCGGACAGCATCGTCGTACTGCAGAACGGCCGTGTGATGGAATACGGAAAGGCAAAGGACGTGCTGGAGAATCCTCAGAACGACTATACGAAGAAGCTGCTGAGCGCAGTTCCCAGACTGAGGAGGGAGAAGGAGTAAATGAAACCGATCCTGAAGGTCACAGACCTTTCCAAATCCTTTTCCCGCGCCGGCAAGAACGAGTTTTTTGCCGTGGATCATGTGAGCTTCGAGGTGCTGCCCGGCGAGATCCTCGGCATCGTGGGCGAATCCGGCTCCGGCAAGTCCACGATCGCCAAGCTCATCACCCGTCAGATCGACGCCACCACCGGGCAGATCTTCATCGACGGGCAGGATATCACCGTCCTGAAGGGCCGGGACCTGATCCCGATCTACGCGAAGATCCAGATGGTCTTTCAGTCGCCCACCGGCTCCTTCGATCCGCGCCGCACCCTGGGCGACGGTATCTGCGAGAGCCTGCGCAACAAGGGCGTGCCGAAAGCCGAGCGCGAGGCGAAGGCACGCGATCTGCTGGAGAGCTGCGGCCTGCCCGGCGAGTTTCTCGATCGCTATCCGCACCAGGTCTCCGGCGGCCAGTGTCAGCGTGCGGCCATCGCGAGGGCGTTGATGTGTGACCCGCGCGTCCTCATTTTTGACGAGGCGACCTCTGCGCTGGACGTGACCGTGCAGAAGCAGATCATCGAGCTGCTGCAGCAGCTGCAGAAGGAAAAGAAGCTGGCCTATCTCTTCATCTGCCACAACCTTGCGCTGGTACAGCAGTTCTGCGACAAGGTCATCGTCCTCTACGACGGCAGGATCGTGGAGAACGGCTTGCCCGACGAGGTCATCCTGCATCCGCAGTCGGAATACGCCAAGCGACTTGTAGACGCCATTTTTTAAGCAGCTCGGCAAACTTTTTTTGATTTTTTATCCCCCAGGGGGGCTTACGCGTGCCAACAAATTCTGTTATGCTCTGATCAGATCAGATGCTTGATGCGTCGCCGGATTCCCCTCAATCCATGTATCTCTTTCACCTCTGGAGACACAGGCGGCCAAAGAAATCTCTCTCACCATGTTACAGCCCTCCGAGCCGGTCCCTCGGAGGGCTGTAATACTGTCATGGGTCCAAACTTCTCTCCCAATCCTTTTCTTTCTTCTTTTGCCGTGTCAGTTCGCGCTGCTCCACCTCAGCCTGCTTTTCCTGTAGAAGCTTTCTCACCGAGCGGGGCTTTTCATCGGGCTTGGGTTCGTTCAGCAGGTCGGCGACATCGCATCTGGCTTGTTTGGCCAGGTCGGGCTCGTACTCCTTGCCGTAGATATATTATACTTGTTCCGATAAGAATCGGGCGTTACATCAATGCAGAATCATAAATACAACAAGACACAGGAGAATCACGTCTAACGATTATCCTGTGTCTTGCTGTTCCGTATCGAGCGTTGCCCATGTGTTCATATTGTGTCCCTATGGCACTCGACACTTTGCGACGGCGTTGTTCCGTTTTACATGAAAGAATCATTCAACAAAAAGGCGGGGTGCTGCGCACATTTCTGTATGCAGCACCGCATTCGTTAGACAGCATTGGATCAATGAGCAAAGCGATATGTATCAAATAGTTAATAAACATAAGTGATAATCTGACATGCACAGGAATCTCCTCGATCGTCTTTGGACGGGGCTTTTTTGCAGAACAGAGAGGAATAGGAGGGACAAGTTTTTTCGATTTTGTTGACAAGAAGAAAAGAAGTGCGTACGTTTAACAACAGTATGTAGAAGGCATTTTGGTAAGAAGGAGCAAAGTATCCTTCAAACCTACTCGGAAATAAGATTGTGACTTGGAAAAGTGCCGCGGCGGCCATCCACGGTTCAAAGAACCCGGGAAACAGCCACACGACCAGACTTCCAGGGAACCCAACAGGGCGGCGGAACCCGCAAAGGGATCTGCAGATAAAAGACAGCAAGGGTCAGGCGAACGCCCGCGAAAGTGGGCTAAACCCTTCAAGCTGCTGTTTCCCTCTTATTTTGTATTTTTCTTCTATGCCTTCGGGCTTTCGGGCTGCCAATTAAGGCAGCCGGATATGAAAGGAGCCCTGTCGCACGCAAGTCCGGCAGGGGAGGTCACGGGGCGGTATCAACACCGCCCCGTGACCCTCATGAAACCGGCGGTGTTATAGTATGGAGCAAAATAAGAATCAGGTTGATCTACAACCTGAGTAAAGGGGGTGATTTGGTGAATGATGTGAAAGACAGAGAGGAGATTTATATCCCAGTGTGGCGCAAAGCCAACCTGACTGTCAAAGAAGCGTCCGCGTATTTTGGAATTGGTGAGACTTCAATCCGAGAGCTGCTTAGCGATGAGAACGCCTGCTTCTCATTTCGCGTGGGGTGTAAATGGATGATTAATCGAGAACTCTTTGATCAGTTTATTAAATCAATTTGTCGCAGAAAGGAATGAAAATATCAGAAATAAAGATGAAGCGGAGCTTGTTTCTGTTCGGAGGCAATGGTATAATTTCTACGCACAGAACAGCTTCCTTTGCAGCGACAAAGGAGGATATTAAATGGCACGAATTCAAAAAAATTTAAACGTGGAGGGGGGCAAAAGGAAAAAAACGAAAAAGATCCAGCCCGAGGATTTTGAAAAGGTCAAAGCTCAGCTTGGACCGGGAGAGACCCTGCGTAAAGACGGAATGCTGATGTACCGTCCGACCAAGGCTGACTTTGACGGGGGAATCCCCGTTTCGCCGATTTACGCGAACAGTATCCAAGAGCTGCGATTAAAAGAAAAGCAGCTGCTGAGCCGACTCGATAGGAGACTCAATGCGAAGGACAGTAAGGCAACGGTTGACGAGCTGTTCTTGAAGTGGTGCAGCATCAAGAAAGGCCAGATCCGGCAAAACACGTTTAATAATTACGAATATACGTACCGGCAGTATGTGTTTGGTACCAAATTCGGAAGATCGCGAGCCTCGGCAATCAGAAAGTCCGATGTACTGATGTTTTACAACAATTTGATCGGAGCGCGAAATATTAGTATCAGCACCATAGACGGCATTCAGACTGTCCTTCATCAGATGTTTGCGATCCTGAAAGACGATGATATTATTCTGAGCAATCCGACGGATAACGCGCTGACCCAGATCAAAAAGAGCACAAAGCTCGGGAAAAGCGAGCGTGTAGCTCTGAGCGTGCCGGAACAATATCTTTTCTTTGACTATTTGTTTAAGCACGAAGATCAAGCCCGATGGAAGAGATTGCTGACGGTATTACTTGGGACGGGGCTTCGGATCGGAGAACTTGCGGGCTTGCGATGGTGTGATATCGACTTCAAAAATGGTGTTATCAGAGTCGAGCATTCTCTCGTCAATTATCCACACCCCGGACAGAAGCCAAGCTGCATATTCGAAATGCATGACCCAAAGACTGAAGCGGGGTATCGGACGATCCCAATGCTGAACTTTGTTCGGAAGATGCTGGAGGAGGAGTGGGATTGGCAGCAGGAGACCGGCGAGCATAGTACAATGAAGGTCGATGGCTATGACAATTTTGTGTTCTTCAACCGCTTCGGGCAGCCGCAGCACCAGGGAACGGTCAATAAGGCGATCAGACGGATCATCAGAGACTGCAACCAGGAAATCATGAAGAAATCGAAAAAGGACGATCCATTGCTTGTACCTCCGTTTAGTTGTCATATTCTCAGACACACCTGTGCGACGAGGCTTATTGAATCCGGCAAAGTCAATCCTATTGTAGTTCAAGCGTATATGGGACATGCTTCCCTTGAAACGACCATGGAAATCTACGTCAACGCTACGGAATACTTCAAACGGAAGTCGTTTGGCTTGGAGACAGGGGAAACCTATCCAAATCTTTTTGATGATGCACTGAAGGATCTCGGAGCAGGAGAAAGCAGCATACCGCCTCAATACTATTCGACGAGCATCTCGCATACTGACTCCGCGCGACTGGAACTGCAAGACTTTACGGGCAAGCTTACTCGTGGATACACAAAAAATACACAATAAGCTCTTCACCGCACGATACGGTATATCGCGATATATCAAGATATAACAAGTACAGAATGACAAAGTAGTGAAATAGTCAAGCGAATCGTGCATTCAGGGACGATATGAGAAGATATAAGAATCTATGAGACGGCAAATCGCCCGAGTCACGGTTCTCCCGACAATGAAGCCAGTCGGCAAGAACAAGGCATCCAATGCAGTGCATAATTCTTGCATAACTGAAACCGTTCCGGAGGCATCCTCCGATTTCGAGTGTGCCTGCTTCACCTGTCCCTCTCAAGAGTCTTGCAAGGCGGCGCAGGAAGCGGAGAAAGCGGCTCCCGTTGAAGAAACGATCGACTTCTCGAACGTAGAGATCGAGCCGCTGTTCAAGGATTTCGTGGACTTTGAGACCTTCAGTAAGAGCGATTTCCGCGCTGTCAAGGTGCTTGCCTGCGAAGCCGTACCGAAGTCCAAGAAACTCTTAAAGTTCACGCTGGATGACGGAACCGGAGAGAATCGCACGATTTTATCTGGTATTCATGCCTATTATGAGCCCGAACAGCTTATTGGCAAAACCTGCGTGGCGATCACCAATCTGCCGCCCCGGCCCATGATGGGCATCGAATCCTGCGGCATGCTCCTCTCTGCCCTTCACAAGGAGAACGGCGAAGAACGGCTGAACCTCCTGCAACTCGATCCGCACATCCCGGCAGGCGCAAAACTCTATTAAAAAACCTCCCTAAATACCTCGGAGCGATCCGAGGTATTTTTATGCTTTTTCTGTATTTTATTCATTTCCAATAATCAGCGTATCTGTGGCAGTATGCCAATTCATATGCCAAAATATGCCAACCGTATGCCAAATCGCGCGACGCAATTCTGCAAATCTATAAATCCGTGTAACTTTCTCTAAAATTCAATGAATGTGCGAACCTGTTGATAAAGAATCAGCAGGTTCTTTTTTTGTTCTGATAAATCCTCAAGACATCCTGTCGGCTCGGTATTCTTTGCAATTCAAACATCATTTCTTTTCCTAACTATATTTTCAAGTCTGTTCGTCACAAAAAGTTCACATTCGGATTTTTACAGTTTTTCCAAAAAATTTCCCAACTGATTAGTGAGGGGGATCTGCAAAGAAACCTCACAAGCACCTTCAAAACTGAATACACAGGCATTCAGATACGTTCCCTGTAATACGAGCCGATGCCGTAGATGCGCCAAGACCTTCCGAAAGGAAGCGAGCGAAAAACATTTATACGACGGTAACCCGGGTAGCTACCGGCAGGCGATGA
>JBGUZD010000015.1:0-2422 GCA_045222695.1 Candidatus Limivicinus sp. | reverse complement strand
TTTAAGCCGGCAGAAGCTGCGGCTTTGTCGTTCCGCAGCACCTCGTCACCACAGAATCTCTTTCATACACCAAATAGAAAAATGCTGTCTGCCGGACCCGCGGGCGCTCACACGCGGCTTACGAACTCGCGGATAAAGAACAGCGCCGCGCCGAGAGGCGTGATGTGCCGGCGAAGAGAGCTGAGCTGGACAAAGTCTGCATTTTCCTCAAAGGGATTCCCGGCCAGCACGTAACGCCGCAGGATCGGCAGGTAAGGCTGCAGATATTCCGAGAAAAAGCCGCCCAGGATCACGTCGCAGTCGAGCGTCAGATGGATGCTGTTGACGGCAACGGCCAAGTGGCGGAGCATATCGTACAGCAGCTCTTCATACTCGAGACGGTGCTCCTCCACGCCCTGGAAAAACTCCTCCAGCGTCGCGCCTAGTGTCTGCTCGACCCGCAGCGGAGAGCAGTAGGCCTCAAGGCAGCCGTGCTTGCCGCAGTTGCAGCGCAGCCCCCCGGGCTCGACACAGATATGGCCGAATTCTCCGCTGTGGCCCTTTGCCCCGCGATGCAGCGTCCCGTCAATCAGCACGGCGCCGCCGACTCCGTACTCCAGCGAGAGATATGCCATATCCTTCCGCTCCCGCCGGACGAAGCCCTCGGCATGCCCGCTGGCCGAGCCGTCGTTGTCCACATAGGTCGGATAGGGAATCTTTCTGATAAGCCCGGAGATCGGTACGTCACGCATCCCGAGCGTCGGGGCAAACTGAATGCTGCTGCTGTCGGAGGAGAGCAGCGCCGGGAGCGTGACGCCCACGCCGAGCAGCTTCGCCCGGTCGATCCCGGCCTCATCCAGGAATTGCTCCAGCGCTCTGGCCAGATCCTCGTCGCCGTTGTTCAGCAGCGCGGTGATGTCAAAGTCGACCGCCTTGTAGGCCAGCTCCCGCAGCCGCAAATCTGCCGCCACAAAGCGCAGCCGGTGCTCTGTGACCGAGATGCCCACCGACACGCGCGCGTCGGGCACAATATCCAGACCCTGGGCCCTGCGGCCGCCGGTGGAGCGATCCTCCCCGGAATAACGCACAAGCCCGTCTCCCATCAGCTCATTGAGATTCTGATAGAGGGTGGGCATGCTGATGCCGCAGCTGGCAGCCAGGCTCTGCCGGGAGATAAAGTCGTGCGCATCGTAGAGCGTGCGGTAGATCCGGCTGCGGACTGAGACGTGCCGCAGCTGCGCCGTCGATTCGCTCATTTTGTTCCCCCCCTTCTTTACCTATCTGTGCCTATTGTACCATGCTTTTCCCCGGAGTCAACGATTTTTGGAACGCTTTTGGAAAGAAGTTTTATATAACGAGTAGAGTTATTCAGCAAACTGCACAAAAACACCGCAAAAAAACGGGCAATATAAACGAATTGCATCATAATGGCAAAAACACCTTGACAGCAAGGGGGCTATATTTGTAAAATCATCTTACGGAAGTGGAGTACATCCCTTCCGACTACTGCTGGGGTGCTGGACTGCCGGAGCCCCTTCCAACAACATAAAAGGAGGACCACTATGAAAAAGCTTCTTGCACTCATGCTCGCGCTTTGCATGATCGTCGGCCTTGCCGCCTGCGGTCAGCAGGCTGCGGCGCCCGCCGCGGCACCCGCCGCGTCGGCCGACAATCTGGTCGGTGTTGCGATGCCTACCAAGGATCTGCAGCGCTGGAACCAGGACGGCGAGAACATGAAGGCCAAGCTGGAGGCCGCCGGCTATGCCGTTGACCTGCAGTACGGCGCAAACGACATCCCGACCCAGGTTTCCCAGATCGAGAACATGATCGCCAACGGCTGCAAGGTCCTGGTTATCGCCTCCATCGACGGCGACTCCCTCGGCACCGTGCTGGCCCAGGCCAAGGAGAAGAACATCCCCGTCATCGCCTATGACCGCCTGATCATGAACTCCGACGCCGTTTCCTACTACGCCACCTTCGACAACTGGCTCGTCGGCACCAAGCAGGGCGAGTTCATCGAGCAGGCGCTCGGTCTGAAGGACGGCAAGGGCCCGTTCAACATCGAGTTCATCACCGGCGACCCGGGCGACAACAACATCAACTTCTTCTTCGACGGTGCGATGAGCATCCTGCAGCAGTACCTGGACAACGGCCAGCTGGTCTGCCCGTCCGGCCAGGTTGAGAAGGCTGTCGTCGCGACCGCGAACTGGGCGACCGACGCCGCTCAGGCCCGTTTTGAGAACATCCTCAGCAGCTACTACGCGGACAAGCAGCTGGATGCGGTCCTCGCCTCCAACGACTCCACCGCCTGCGGCGTTGAGAACGCTCTCGAGTCCTCCTACTCCGGCAAGTGGCCGGTCATCACCGGTCAGGACTGCGACATCGCCATCATGAAGAACCTCATCGAGGGCAAGCAGTCCATGTCCGTCTTCAAAGACACCCG
>JBGUZD010000014.1:0-3532 GCA_045222695.1 Candidatus Limivicinus sp. | reverse complement strand
CTGAAAAGCTTGAAAAATCAAGCTTTTCAGACGGCGGTTTATCCAACTCGAGGCGGGCCTTGCCCCCTCGAGCTCCCCTGCTGCTTTTTCTTTCAAGCTTCTCGCACGGTTTCTTGACAGTCTCCGGAAAAAGACGGACTGCGAAAAACGCAGTCCGTCTTTTTTGTCGAAGCTTACTTCGCCAGATAGGTCCTGACCAGCTCCTGCAGCAGCTCGTCGCGGTCGATGCGGGTGATCAGCGTGCGGGCGTTGTTGTAGTTGGTGATGTAGGTCGGGTCCTCGGAGAGGATATAGCCCACGATCTGGTTGATGGGGTTGTAGCCCTTGACCATCAGGGAGTTATAAACGCTCGAAAGGATCTCCTTCATCTCGGTCTTGCTGTCGAGAGCGGTAAATTTTCTGGTTGCGTCTTCCATGGCAGGTTCCTCCCTTTTTCTCTTTTTCCTCAATTTCATTATAGCATATTATTCCGTCAAGTAAAGTCGAATTTGCGCGGAGAAAACGTATTTTTTCTGTGCAAATTCCTGGAATGTGGGGATAAAATGTATGCGTTTCGTCACTTTTTGTCAATAAGTGGCGAAACGGAGCGGCTTTTCGGCCGCTCCGTTCCGTTTTTGGGCTCTCTTGTCCGCCCGCCGCAGAGGAGGCTCAGCGCATCTCGGCGCCGAAGCGCTCGCGCAGCGCGGCGAGGACTTTTTTGACCGTCTCCTCGGCGTGCTCGTCGGTGAGAGTCTGGTCGTCGGCGCGCATCGTCAGCGAGAAGGCCACGGACTTGCGGCCCTCCGCGATCCGTCCGCCGGTGAAGACGTCGAAGATCCTGCAGTCCTTGAGGTACTCTCCGCCGTTTTCCAGGATGCACGCAGCCATCTCGCCCGCGGGGATCGAGGCGTCGCAGACCACGGCGATGTCGCGGCTGACCGAGGGGAAGCGCGGCAGCGGCTTGTAGACGGGCAGCGGCGCGCGGTGCGCGAGGATCGCGTCGAAGGAGAGCTCGGCGCAGTAGAGCTCGGTCTCCACGCCGTAGTTCGCCGCGACGGCCGGATGGATCTGGCCGAAGACGCCGACGCGGTCGCCGTCGAGGAAGACCTCGGCGCAGCGGCCGGGATGGTAGGACGGGTTTTCGCGCGACGCGGCACAGCGCAGCTCGCCTGTGCACAGGCCGTCCAGCAGCTCCTCGACCCAGCCCTTGAGCGTGAAGAAGTCCATCTTCGCACCGTAGCCGCCGAGCGAGACGATGCGCGGCTCGTCCGCGAGACCGTCGGGGCGCTTGAAGTAGACGCGGCCGATCTCGTAGAGGAGGGCCTCGGGATTGCGGAAGTTGTAGTTCCGCGTGAGGATCTCCAGCATCGAGGGCAGCACCGTCGTGCGCATGATCGAGGTGTCCTCGCCCAGCGGGTTGAGGATCTTGAGGCTGTCGCGCAGCGGCGAATCCTCCGGAAGGCGGATCTTGTCATAGTAGGTCGGGCTGATGAAGGAATAGGTGATGATCTCGTCGAGCCCCATGCTGCGGCAGATCTCGCCGACGCGGCGCTCGCAGCTCTGCTCGGGTGTGAAGCCGCCGCAGGTCGAGACCGTGCCGGTGAAGCGCGTGGGGATCTCGTTGTAGCCGTAGAAGCGCGCGACCTCCTCGGCGATGTCGGAGTAGTGCTCGACGTCGCCGCGCCAGGACGGGACGAGGATCGTGTCGCCGTCGAAGCCGAAGCCGAGATCGCGGAGGATCTTCCTCATCGTGTCCTCACCGATGTCCGTGCCGAGCAGGGCGTTGATCCTGTCGGGCTCGAACTTCACCGTCGCGGTCTTCATCTCGCCGGCCACGGCGTCGATCACGCCGGGGACGACCTCGCCCGCGCCGAGCAGCTCGACGAGCTCGCAGGCGCGCTCGAGCGCTTTTTCGGTGTTGCGGATGTCGAGGCCCTTCTCAAAGCGGGACGAGGAGTCGGTGCGCATGCCCAGCGCCGTGGCGGTGCGGCGGATGGAGGGGCCGGAGAAGTTGGCGCTCTCGAAGAGAACCATCGCCGTGTCGCCGACGATCTCGCTGTTCGCGCCGCCCATCACGCCCGCGACCGCGACGGGCTTTTCCACGTCGCAGATGCACAGCATGCTCTCGGTGAGTTTTCTCTCCCCGCCGTCGAGCGTCGTGATCGTCTCGCCCGCGCGGGCGCGGCGGATATGGATCTCGCCGCCCTTGACGCAGGAGAAGTCGAAGGCGTGCATCGGCTGGCCGTACTCGAGCATGACGTAGTTTGTGATGTCGACGATGTTGTTGATCGGGCGCATGCCGGCGTTGCGGATACGCTCGCGCATCCACTCCGGCGAGGGGGCGATCTTCACGTTGCGCACCATGCGCGCGGTATAGCGCGGGCAGAGCTCGCCGTCCTCGATGACGACCTTCGCCATGTCCGCGATGTTTCCCTTCCCCTTTGCCTCGACCTTCGGCTCATGCAGCTTGAGAGCTTTGCCGAAGGTGACGGCGGTCTCGCGCGCGAGGCCGATCATGCACAGGCAGTCGGGGCGGTTGGGCGTGATCTCGAATTCGACGACGTGGTCGTCGAGGCCGAGCAGCTTCCCCACGTCCTCGCCGGGCTCTTTGTCCTTCGGCAGGATGAGGATGCCGTCTCCGATGCAGTGCGGGAACTCCTCGGGTCTGGCCCGCAGGTCCTCGGGCGTGAGGATCTTTTCCTTCTCCGTGTCGAAGGCCACGAGATCGCCGACGTGGAGGTTCGAGCAGGGCGTGAGGACTTCCTTC
Source organism: Candidatus Limivicinus sp. (assembly GCA_045222695.1). Taxonomy (GTDB): domain Bacteria; phylum Bacillota; class Clostridia; order Oscillospirales; family Oscillospiraceae; genus Limivicinus. Next base: position 786 of record JBGUZD010000014.1, on the reverse strand, counting down.
TCCTCGCCGCCGAGGGAGAGCTCACAGTGCCATTCGGCGCCTTCCTTGTCGAGCTCCGTGAGCTCCGCCGCGCAGACTTTGCCGAAGATCCGGTCGCCGGCCTTGATCTCCGGAGAGATCGAGGGCTTGTTCGGATCGAGCGGATGATAGTCGCCCAGGATCGCCGCGGGGACGATGGCGGCCTCGGGGAAATCGTGCGCGGTCATGCCGAGCTCGCGCAGCGAGCAGAGCATGCCGTGGGAATCCACGCCGCGCAGCTTGCCGCTGCGGATCTCGGCGCCGTTGGGGAGCTTCGCGCCGTCGAGCGCGACGGGGACGAGCTCGCCCCGGTGCACGTTCCACGCGCCGGTGCAGATCTGCACGGTCTTTTCCCCGACGTCGAGCTGCGCGACCAGCATGTGGTCGGAGTTCGGGTGCTTCTCGAGCCCCACGATGCGGCCGACGACGACGTTCCTGATCGTTTTGGAGAGGTCGCGCGTGACCTCGACCTTCGAGCCGGAGACGCTCATCGCCTCGGCGAAGGCGTGGTCGTCCACCTCCCGGAGAGGCAGATCGACGAATTCATTGAGCCATTTTCTGGATAGATCCATTTTCTTGTCCTCCTTCCTCAGAACTGTTCGAGGAAGCGCTTGTCGTTTTCGAAGATCAGGCGCAGGTCGTTGATCTTATACTCGCCCATCGCAAGGCGCTCCAGGCCCATGCCGAAGGCCCAGCCGGAGTAGACGTCCGGGTCGATGCCGCAGCCGGCCAGCACCTTGGGGTGCACCATGCCGGCGCCCAGCACCT
>JBGUZD010000013.1:0-31704 GCA_045222695.1 Candidatus Limivicinus sp. | reverse complement strand
GACGTTCACGATGCCGTTGGCGTCGATGTCGAAGGTGACCTCGATCTGCGGCACGCCGCGGCGCGCCGGGGCGATGCCGTCGAGTTGGAAGCGGCCGAGGCTCTTGTTGTAGGCGGCCATCTCGCGCTCGCCCTGCAGAACGTTGACCTCGACGGAGGTCTGGTTGTCCGCGGCGGTGGAGAAGACCTGGCTCTTCTTGGTGGGGATGGTGGTGTTGCGCTCGATCAGGCGGGTGCACACGCCGCCGAGCGTCTCGATGCCGAGGGACAGCGGGGTGACGTCGAGCAGCAGGATGCCCTGCACGTCGCCGCCGAGCACGCCGCCCTGGATGGCCGCGCCGATCGCGACGCACTCGTCCGGGTTGATGCCCTTGAAGCCGTCCTTGCCGACGAGGGACTTGACCATCTCCTGCACGGCGGGGATACGGCTCGAGCCGCCGACGAGCAGCACCTTGCTGATCTCGCTCGGGCTCAGGCCGGAGTCGGACAGGGCCTGCTTCACGGGGCCGACGGTCTTCTCGACCAGGTCGTGGGTCAGCTCGTTGAACTTCGCGCGGGTGAGCGTCACGTCCAGGTGCTTCGGGCCGGTCGCGTCCGCCGTGATATACGGCAGGTTGATGTTCGAGGTGGTCACGCCGGAAAGCTCGATCTTGGCCTTCTCGGCCGCCTCGCGCAGACGCTGCATGGCGACCTTGTCAAGGCTGAGGTCGACGCCGTCGGACTTTTTGAACTCTTCGACCAGGTACTTCACGATGCGCGCGTCGAAGTCGTCGCCGCCGAGACGGTTGTTGCCCGCCGTGGCCAGCACTTCGATGACGCCGTCGCCGATCTCGAGCACGGACACGTCGAAGGTGCCGCCGCCGAGGTCGTAGACCATGATCTTCTGGTCGCTCTCCTTGTCGAGGCCGTAGGCGAGGGCCGCGGCCGTCGGCTCGTTGATGATGCGCTTGACGTCCAGGCCCGCGATCTTGCCCGCGTCCTTGGTCGCCTGACGCTGCGCGTCGGTGAAGTAGGCCGGGACGGTGATGACGGCCTCGGTCACGCTCTGGCCCAGATAGGCCTCGGCGTCGGCCTTGAGCTTCTGCAGCACCATCGCGGAGATCTCCTGCGGGGTGTAGCTCTTGTTGTCGATGGTCACCTTGTAGTTCGAGCCCATCTCGCGCTTGATCGAGGAGATCGTGCGCTCGGGGTTCGTGACGGCCTGGCGCTTGGCCACCTGGCCGACCATGCGCTCGCCGTTCTTGGCAAACGCGACGACGGACGGCGTGGTGCGCGCGCCCTCGGCGTTCGCGATAACGACAGCCTCGCCGCCTTCCATGACGGCCACGCAGCTGTTGGTGGTACCCAGGTCAATACCGATGATCTTTCCCATGATGAATTCCTCCTGTATATCGAAAAATATTTTATAAACAAATCCATACCGGCTTCCCCTTGAGGGGAAGCTGTCAGCGAAGCTGACTGATGAGGTGTGTGGACAAGGCGTCCGCCTTATCCGGCCCTGCGGGCCGCCTTCTCCTCAAGGAGAAGGCCGTTTTAATTGGCCACCTTGACCATCGCGAAGCGGATCACCTTGTCGCCCAGGCGGAAGCCCTCCTGGAAGACCTCGACGATCTCGTTTTCGCCCTTCGTCTCGTCGTCCACGTGCATGACCGCGTTGTGGAGCGCGGGATCGAAGGTCTTGCCCAGGGATTCGATCTTCTCCACGCCCAGCTTCTCCATCGTCGTGCAGAACTGGGTCATGATCATCTCGATGCCCTTGCGGTAGGCCTCGTCCTCAGTGGGCTGGTTCAGCGCCCGGACGAGGTTGTCGTACACGGGCAGGAACTTCAGAAGCGTGTCGGCCTTGATGTCGGCGTACAGGCTGTCCTTCTCGCGCTGGCTGCGCTTGCGGTAGTTGTCATACTCGGCCAGCAGCCTCAGATACGCGTCCGACTGGGCCTGCGGGGCTTCGGGCTTTTTGTCCTCCTGCGGCTCGGCCTTTTCTTCCTTTTTCTTCTCGGCCTTTTCCTTTTTGGCCTTTTCCTTTTTCTCTTCCTTCGGCGTCCCGGCCTTTTCTTCGGTCTGCGCCTCGGGCTTTTCCTCTATGACTTCCTCGTTCTTGTTCTCGTCACTCATCGTTGACATCTCCCTTGATGATCAGCTTGTTGTGCATGCCCTCGGGCGGGGCCTCGCCGGAGCCGAGCCGCCGCGAAAGGCCGTCGGCCAGGAAGCGGAGCTTGGCGGCGACGGCGGAATAGTCCATACGCGTCGGGCCGACCACGCCGATCAGGCCGCGGGTGTTGTCGCCGGCGTCGTAGCTGGCGATCACCACGCTCGAGTCCTTGAGCTCCTCGGCCACGTTCTCCGGGCCGATCAGCACGCGGACCTCGTTGCTGCCGGGCAGGCTCTCCGCCGGCAGGAGCGATCCGCCGCCGGCGAGATAGCTCATCAGGCGGTGCGCCTTGTCCGGATCGCGGAACTCCGGCTGGCTGAGGAGCCTGTTCTCGCCGGAGACGAAGGCCGCGGGGGCGGAGGAACTGGAAAGCACTTCGATCGCAAACGAGGAGATCACGGCCGTGATGCCCATCGTGTCGTCGGCGCTGCGCTCGGTCGAGGCGATCAGCACCGGGGTGATCGCGTCCTCGGCGATATGCGCGAAGTTGGCGTTGAAGAGCGTCGCGAGCTTGCGGATCATCTTTTCGTCCACCGAGATCGGCAGGCGCACCAGCTTGTTGCGCACCGTGTGGTCCGAGAGCATCACGACGATGATGAAGGTGTTCGCGTCGACGTAGATGAGATCGAAGCGCAGGATCGTCACGGCCTCGCGCGTGGTCAGCGCCATGGCCGGATAGTTCGTCAGCTGCGAGGCGAGGCGGCTGACGTCGCCGATCGTGTCGTCGAGCTCCTGCAGCTTCTGGTTGAGGCGGCGGTTGAGGTCCTCGCTCTCCTCGAGCGTGAACTTCTGCTTCTCCATCAGCTCGTTGACGTAGAGCCGGTAGCCCATCGCCGTCGGCACGCGGCCGGCGGAGGTGTGCGGCTGCTCGAGATAGCCCATCGCGACCAACTCGGCCAGCTCGTTGCGGATCGTGGCCGAGGAGCAGCCCAGGCCCGCGCTCTGCGCGATCGCCTTGCTGCCGACCGGCTCGGCCGTCTCGATGTAGGCGTCCACGACGGCGGCGAGTATTTTCTTTTTTCTCTCGCTCAAAGCCATGTTTAGCACTCCACGCTTCCGACTGTTGGCACTCTTTCTTTCCGAGTGCTAATATACCATCCGACCTCTGCTTTGTCAAGGCTTCGCCGCGCGAAACGGGGAAAATTCACAGTTTGGACAAAGAAAAACGCGCCCTTCTCCCGGGGAGAAGAGCGCGTCTTTTCGTTTGTCTTTTACTTCACGCTTTCGGCAAAGCGCAGGAAGGCTTCCTGTCCCGCCGCGTCGCGCTTGAACACGCCCGCGTGCTCGAGCACGGTCTTGAACACCTCGCCGACCTCCTTCTGCAGGATCGCCTCGGCGTTTTCCGGCGTGAAGGCGTACTTCTTTTTCAGCTCCTCCGCCCAGGGCGCGTGCTTTTCCGTCAGCGGCGAGGCCGTGAGCTCCTCGCCCGCGGCGAGGCGGCGGCCCAGCTCGCCCAGCTCGTCCCGGAGCCGCGCGGGCAGCACCGCGAGGCCCATGACCTCGATCAGGCCGATGTTCTCCTTCTTGATGTGGTGCAGCTCGGCGTGCGGGTGGAACAGGCCGAGGGGGTGCTCCTCCGTCGTGAGGTTGTTGCGCAGCACGAGATCGAGCTCGAAGTCCTCCCCGCGGCGGCGCGCGATCGGCGTGATCGTGTTGTGCATCTCGCCGTCGGTCTCGGCGAAGATCGAAGCCTCCAGGTCGGAATAGCCGCGCCAGGCGTCCAGGATCTTGCCCGCGAGCTCGACGAGGCGGCCGCTGTCGGCGCACCGGAGGCGGATCACGCTCATCGGCCAGCGCACGACGCCCGCCGCGACGTCCCCGAAGCCGGGGAAGCGCAGTTCTTTTTCCGTTTCGGCGCGGGCCATCGCGAACTCGTAGCGTCCGCCCTGGAAGTGGTCGTGGCTCAGGATCGAGCCGCCGACGATCGGCAGGTCGGCGTTCGAGCCGATGAAGTAGTGCGGGAAGAGCGTGACGAAGTCGAGCAGGCGGCGGAAGGCCGCGCGGTCGATCTTCATCGGGCGGTGCTCGGCGCAGAGGGCGATGCAGTGCTCGTTATAGTAGACGTAGGGCGAATACTGCAGAAACCAGTCCTCCCCCGCGAGTTTGATCGGGATGATGCGGTGGTTTTCGCGCGCCGGATAGTCGGCGCGCCCGGCGTAGCCCTCCGCCTCGCGGCAGAGCTGGCACTTCGGGTAGCCCGAGGGCTTGGCGCTGCGGGCCGCGGCGATCGCGCGCGGATCCTTCTCCGGCTTGGAGAGGTTGATCGTGACGTCGAGCTCGCCGTACTCCGTCGCGGCCTTCCATTTGCGGTCCCTCGCGATGCGGTAGCGGCGGATGTAGTCCGTGTCGCAGGAGAAGCGGTAATACCAGTCGGTCGCCGCCTTCGGATCCGCGTCGAAGAGCGCGCGGAAGGTGCCGATCACGGCCGAGGGCCGCGGCGTGAGCGCGCCCATGAGGCGCGTGTCCAGCAGGTCGCGGCTCGTGATCCCGCCGTCGATGAGGCCGCGCGCGGCCGCGTCGTCGAGGATGGCTTTCAGGATCGCCTCAAGGTCCCCGCCCGCCTTTTCCCCCGTCGGGGCGAAGCCGTCCAGGCCGAGGATATCCAGCAGGCTGTTGCGCGCCCAGATCTCGTCGCAGGGGTCGATCAGGCCTTTTTCCAGAGCGTAGCGGAGCAGCGCGTTGATTTCGTCGCAGATCATGTCTTTTCTCCTAACAAAATTCTTTCCCGCAGGATTATACCATAAGCGCGGAGAGGGGGCAAGCCGCTCTTTCCCCTTTCTTTTTCTTGTATCTTCCCCGCGCATGTGATAAAATGCTGTCCATGAAAAAAACGGAGGAACACGCGCTATGGAGATGACCGCGGCCGCCTCGTGGCTGATGGACGCTTTTTCGGGCTTCGATCTGGGGATCCTGAGCCTGATGCACACGCTCGCCGAGCACGCGGGCGTCGTTCTCACGCCCCTGTGCAAGCTCATCACCCTGCTGGGCGAAAAGGGCGTGCTGTTCTTTGCGCTCGCGCTGGTGCTGATGTGCTTTGCCAGGACGCGGCCTCTCGGCGTGTGCATCTTCGGCGCGGTGTGCTGTGGCGCGCTGATCACGAACATCGTCCTCAAGGACCTGGTCGCGCGGCCGCGGCCCTTTGAGACCCTCTCCGTCTACCGCGAATGGTGGCAGGCGATCGGCTCGCCGGCCGAGGACGGCTTTTCCTTCCCCTCCGGCCACGTCACCGCCGCCGCCGCGGGCACGAGTTCGATCTTCTTCATGCGCGGCAAGCGCTGGCTGCTGCCCGGGGCCTGCGTCGTGCTGCTGATGTGCTGCGCGCGCTGTTATCTGATGGCCCACTTCCCCAGCGACGTGGCCGCGGCCACGATCATCGGCGTGCTTTCCGGCTGGATCGCTTACCAGATCACCCGCGCGATCTTCCGCTTCTTCTTCTCCCGCAAAAAGGGCGACCGGCTGGCCTGGTACGTGCTCAACTACGACCTGCCCCTGCCCTCGTTCCTCCGCTACAAGGGCAAGCATTGAACAAAACGAAACAGCGGCTGCGCCGTAAACGGCGCAGCCGCTGTTTTTTGCTCATTCGACTGTTTTTCTCATTCCGCTGTTTTTTCTCATTCCGCGCGCTCGAGCCTGGCCTTGAAGGAGATCGCCCGCGGCGTGTCCATGCAGTCGAACTTCACGAGATAGGCGCGCATCTCAAAATCGAGCGCCTCGACCGTGCCCTCGCCCATGATCGCGTGCCTGACGCGCGCGCCGGGCTCGAAGGCGTTTTCCTCCGCCCGCCCGGGCAGGAACTTTTCGCTGTACGCGATATACTCCTTCGCGTCCGCAATCAGGTCCGCGCGCGGCGGCGCGGTCAGCTCCAGGTTCTCCTCGCCGATATCCAGCAGGAAGCGCGAGGGATATTTCGGCGCGCCGTCGAAGCTGCGCCCCGCGCTCTCGGATAAGTACAGGCGCTTCTCCGCGCGCGTCACGGCCACGAAGGCCAGACGCCGCTCCTCCTCCATGCCGGGGAGCGTCACGGTCTTCCTGCCCGGAAAGACGCCCTCGCTCATCGCGCAGAGGAAGACGTAGGGGAACTCGAGGCCCTTGGCGCTGTGCACGGTCATCAGCTTGATCTTGTCGGGCGCCTCGGCGGTGTCGGCGTTGGTGAAGAGCGCGACGTGCTTGAGATAGTGCTCGAGCGTGCACTCCTCGCCGCAGGAAGTCTCGTATTCGTAGATCGACTGCTTGAGCTCGGCGAGATTGTCCAGCCTCTCCTGCGAGCCCTCGGTGCGCAGCATCTCCTCATAGCCGCTCTCGTGCAGGACGGCGGCGAGCAGCTCCGAGACCGGGCGGCTGTCGGCGAGCGCGGTGTAGTATTCGATCAGCGAGATGTATTTGCCCGCCTTCGTGCCGCGGAAGATCTCCTCCTCCCGCGTGCGGCGCAGCGCCTCGTAGAGCGTGCAGGCGTTCTTGTCGGCGTATTCGCGCAGGAAGGCCATGCGGCGCGCTCCGAGATTGCGCTTCGGCGCGTTCGCCGTGCGCAGGAAGGAGAAGTCGTCGCGGTAGCAGAGCATGCGCAGATACGAAAGCGCGTCCTTGATCTCCATGCGGTCGAAGAACTGCACGCCGCTGTAGATCGTATAGGGCAGCTTCTCCTTCAAAAACAGCTCCTCGAGGCTGCGGGTGATGTAGTGCGCGCGGTAGAGCACCGTGATATCGCGCAGCGGCACGCCCGCCTTTTCGAGCTTCCGGATCTCCGAGAGGATCCATTTCGCCTCGGCCTCGCTGTTCTCGGCGTAGTGGCAGAGGACGGAGGCTCCGTCCGGCAGCGTGGGGACGAGGTCCTTTTTGATGCGCGAGGCGTTCTTCGCGATCAGCGCGTTCGCCGCCGCGAGGATCTGCGGCGTGGAGCGGTAGTTTTTCATCATCATGATCGTGCGCGTCGAGGGGAACTCCTTGTCGAAGTCCAGCAGGAAGCGCACGTTCGCGCCGCGCCAGGTGTAGATCGTCTGGTCCGGGTCGCCGACGATGAAGAGGTTTTTGTGATAGGCGCACAGCGCGCGCATCAGCTTGTACTGCGGCTCGTCGATGTCCTGGAATTCGTCGATCATGACGTACTCGAGCCGCTTCTGCCATTTCAGACGGATCTGCTCGTTCTCCGAGAAGATGTGCAGCGTAAAGATCAGCAGGTCGTTGTAGTCGAGCGCGAAGCACTTCTTTTCCTGCCAGAGATAGCCGAAAAAGATGATGTCCCGCGCCGTGTCGGCCTTTTCGTACTTCTCCTTCAGCTCGTCCGGCGAGAGGGCGATGAGCTCGCGGTAGTACTCCGGGCGGTTTTTGAGCTTTTCGATCTCGATCATGTCGCGCGCGGCCGAAAAGGTCATGTCGCGCAGAGACAGACCGCGCTCCTCGTAGATCACGCGCAGCATCGAATCGATGTCGGAGTTGTCCAGGACCAGGAAGCGTTTGGGATAGCTCACGGCGTAGCTGTCCTCCTGCAGCACCGAGACGCAGAAGCCGTGGAAGGTGTTGATATAGCCCGTGTCGTTGTCGCCGGTGAGGTTGTGGATGCGGCGGCGCATCTCATTGGCGGCCTTGTTGGTGAAGGTCACGCAGAGGATGTGCCCCGGCAGGATGCCCAGCTCCGTCACGAGGTAGGCGAAGCGCCGCGTCAGCGCGCGCGTCTTGCCCGAGCCCGCGCCCGCGATCACGCGCACGAAGCCCTCCGTCGTTGTGACGGCCTCGCGCTGCGCCGTATTCAAGCCTGCAAGCAGATCGGTCATGTCATTCTCCCAGGACGTAGTAGTCGTGTTTCTCGTTCATGAAGGCGTCCAGCTCCGCGGCGAAGCCTTCGTCCAGCGCGCTCACGCGGCCGAGGCCCTCCACAAAGGGGTCGATGCGGCGGTGCTTGGCGAAGATCTTCCGCCAGGGCCCTCTTTCGTCGGGGCTCTCGGCGCGCGCGGTGCGGCTCAGCGCGCGGAAGGCCCTCCACTCCGCCGCGCACGCGGGATCGGAGAGGAGTTTTCCGATCACCGCCGTCTCCGTCGAGGCAAGATCGCCTTCTCCGATCACGCCCGCTTCGAGCGCGGCGCGCAGGAGCTCCGCGAGGCGCTGCATCGCGTAGCGGTCCTCGTCGCAGACGTAGATCCGTGAGCATTCCAGCGCGAGGGCGGCAAAGCGCGCGGCCTTTTCTTCGTCCCGGAAAACAAGCTCGGTCTCCCCGAACTCGTTTTTCCCGACGCGCAGGTCGGCGAATATCTCCGCGAGCTCCTCCCGCGAGGCGAGGGAGAAGTTGACGGCGTTGCCGCAGGTATAGTCCAGCCGGTCGGCCGAGAGGCGCGGGGCGTCGTTGTCCGCGACGGGATAGCGGTGATAGTCCTCCACCTCCGCCTCGTCCAGGCCGAGCGCGCGCAGCGCCGCGGCGAGTGAGGCGTCCGTGCGGATGAGCTCGGCCGTGCCGCTCTCGGTGGCGGTCTGTTCAAGGTAGTCCCCGCGCAGGAAATCCACCACATGGGCGAAGACGGGCGTGGCCGCGTCGTGCAGCAGCGCGGCGGCGGCCTGCGCCGCGCTGCGCGTGAAGCGCCAGACGATCAGCGCAGCGCCGAGGCTGTGCTCGAGGCGCGAATAGCGTTCGATCCCGGCGAAGCGCGGGAAGGCGGTGTATTCGCAGCCGCAGTTCATCCCCACGTCCGCCAGACGCCGCAGCGGCGGCGTTTGGCACAGGCGCAGGAGGAACTCCGGCGTTTCCGTTTGGTAAATGGAATGATAGTTCATCACGCCCTCTTTCCCAGCTCCCAGAAGGCCACGGCGCTGGCCGCGGCGACGTTCAGGGAATCCACGCCGTGCGCCATCGGGATGCGCACGCTCCAGTCGCAGTCCGCGATCGTGCTCTGCGCGAGGCCGTCCCCCTCCGTGCCCAGCACGACGGCGAGCTTTTCGCAGGCCTTCAGCCGCGGATCGTCGAGGCGGAGCGCGTCCTCCCTGAGCGCCATCGCCGCCGTGCGGAAGCCCAGCTCCCGCAGGGTCTGCGTCCAGGGCCCGTCGGAAGAAAAGTAGGCCCAGGGCAGCTGAAAGACCGTGCCCATGCTCACGCGGATCGCGCGGCGGTAGAGCGGGTCGCTGCCCTCGTCGGTGAGCAGCAGCGCGTCCATGCCCAGCGCCGCCGCCGAACGGAAGATCGCGCCGATGTTCGTCGGGTTCATCACGTTTTCCAGCACCGCGATCCTGTGCGCGCCGCGGCAGATCTCCTCCGCGGAGGGCAGCGTCGGCCGCCGCATCGCGCAGAGCATCCCGCGCGTGAGATGGAAGCCCGTGAGCTGCGTGAGCACCTCGAGCGGCGCGGTATACACGGGGATCTCGCCGCAGCGCGCGATCAGCGCGCGCCCCTTGCCCGCGGCGTGCTTCGTCTCCATGAGGAAGGACACGGGGACGCAGCCCGCGTCGAGCGCCCGCTCGATCACGACGGGGCTCTCGGCGATGAAGAGGGCCTGCGCCGGGTCGCGGCGGCAGACGAGCTGATTCTCCGTCAGCCGGGCGTAGACGTCCAGCTCCGGCGCGGAAAAATCGGTGATCTCGATGATGTTCGGCATGGTCTTTCTCCCTGTGCTTTGATGATATCATTCTACCGCGCGCGGATAAAGAGCGCAAGGGCCGGTTTCTGTCCCGTTTTTGGCCCACAATCCAAACGCGGGGGAGCGCGAGGGGGCCAAAGGGCCCGCCTCGCGTTTCAATGACCGCCGGCAAAAAGCCTGTGAAGCAGGCGTTTGCCGAGCGAAGCGAGTTTTTTCGTGGAGCCGTGCCTTCACGAAAAAAGCGGCGGAGAAGCGCAGGCAAAAGTCCGGAGGAGCTTTTGCCAAGCTAAGCGCAAGGGCCGGTTTCTGTCCCGTTTTTCGTCCAATGCGCGCGCTTTGTCTTGCAAACGGGGAAAAAAACGTTTATCATTTACGCATACAGCAAAAGAAGGAGGCGTCTCCATGAAGAAAAAAGCTCTCGTCCCCGCCGCGAAGAAAGCGCTGGCCGTCCGGGCCGGCAAGGCCGTTCTCGAGCAGCTTCCCGTCGATCAGAAGAAGCTCCGGCTCGCCGCCGCGGTGCTCGAAAAGGTGGATCTCAAGCGTCTGGGCGTCGTCGCCGTCTCCGGCGCCGCGGCGATCAGTCTCGCCGGCTCGGCGCTGCAGGCCAGGATGACCCGCGCCGCGCTGCGCAGGGAGCTCAAGCGCCAGCTCGCGCCGGTGAACAAAAAGCTCGACGAGCTCGAGGAGCAGAACAAGGAGCTGCGGCGTCAGAACGAGGAGCTCCGCAGGCAGCTCAAGACCAGAGGCTGAACCGTGCCCGGGCCCGGAAGAGGTCTCGGTCCCCGCGGATTTCTGACCGAGGAAGAAAAACAGAATCTGCCGAAGATCAGCGGCGCGCTGATCCGCCGCATCCTCGGCTATCTCAAGCCCTACTGGCTGCAGTTCCTGCTGGTATTCGTGACGATCCTGCTCTCGGCGGTGGTCGGCCTGCTGCCGAGCATCATCACCGGCCGGATCGTGGACGAGGCGCTGGTGGGCAAGGACCTGCGCCTGCTGGTGCAGCTGCTCGTCATGGCCTTCATCACGCTGACGGGCTCGCAGGTGATCTCCGTGCTCGAGAGCTACATCAACGCCTGGATCTCCCAGCGCATCATCTTCGACATGAAGAACCAGATGTACGACCATCTCCAGCACATGCCGCACGCCTTCTTCACCTCGGAGAAGCAGGGCGACATCATCACCCGCATGAACACGGACATTTCGGGCGTGAGCTCGGTGATCTCCGGGACGCTCTCGAGCATCGTGTCGAACATCGCGACCGTGGTGACCACGCTCGTCGCGCTCTTTACGATGAGCTGGAAGCTCGCCCTGGTGGGTATCGTCGTGATCCCGCTGCTGATTCTGCCGACCAAGAGCGTGGGCAAAAAGCGCTATCAGCTGCTCACCGACGCGCAGGCGAAAAACGACGAGATGAACCAGCTCATCAACGAGACGCTGTCCGTCTCCGGCTCGCTGCTCGTCAAGCTCTTCACGCGCGAGAAAAAAGAGTATGAGCGCTTCGTCAACGTCAACGAGGAGGTCACGCAGCTGGCCCTGCGCGAGCAGAACAGCGGCCGCTGGTTCCGCGTGGTCATGGGCATGTTCACCCAGCTCGGCCCGCTGCTGATCTACTTTGCGGGCGGCTATCTCATCATCTCCCACCTGGATACGGGCCTCACCGTCGGCACGATCACGGCCACGGTCTCGCTCGTCAACCGCCTCTACCGCCCGGTGGAGAGCCTGCTGAACATCCATGTGGACTTCACGCGCTCACTCGCGCTCTTCACGCGTATCTTCGATTACTTCGACATGCCCAACCCGATCCAGTCCCCGGAGAACGGGCAGAAGCCCGACGTGACCGACGCGGACATCGTCTACGAGCACGTCGCCTTCTCCTACGATCCGGAAAAGCCCCTGCTCACCGACATCGACTTCACCGTTCCCGGCGGCAAGATGTACGCCATCGTCGGCCCCTCCGGCTCGGGCAAATCCACGGTGGTCAACCTGATCCCGCGGCTTTACGACGTGCTCTCCGGCAGCGTGAAGATCGCGGGCGTGGACGTGCGCGACTTCGATCTTTCGTACCTGCGCTCGCAGATCGGCGTCGTGACGCAGGACAGCTATCTCTTCAACGGCACGATCCGCGAGAACCTGCTCTACGCCAAGGACGACGCGACGCAGGAGGAGATCGACGCGGCCTGCTACATCGCCAACCTCGAGGACTTCATCGACGCGCAGCCCGAGGGCTACGACACGATGGTGGGCAACCGCGGTCTCAAGCTCTCCGGCGGCGAGAAGCAGCGCCTTTCGATCGCGCGCGTGATCCTGAAGGACCCGAAGATCCTGATCCTCGACGAGGCGACCTCGGCGCTGGACTCGATCACGGAGAACGCGATCCAGGAGGCACTCGAGGCGCTGATGGAGGGCAGGACGAGCATCGTCATCGCCCACCGGCTCTCGACCATCCTCAAGGCCGACCGCATCCTTGTGGTCAAGGACGGCGTGATCGCCGAGAGCGGCACGCACGAGGAGCTGCTCGAAAAGGGCGGCACCTACCGCGAGCTGTACGAGACGCAGTTCCGCAAGATCCTGGAGATGGAAAAATAAAAGCGAATAAAGCAGGACCGCCCGCTTTCCCGTTCGGAAAGCGGGCGGTCAGTCTTGTCCGCGCGTCATTCGAGCGCGTCGCTGCGGATCCGGTCCATGATGCGCACCATCAGCTCCGTGCGGGAGAAGGGCGTGATCAGGAAGTAGCCGTCCACGAAGGGCGCCATGCGGCGGGCCATGTTCGCGGAGATCTCGACGGCGAGCTCCTCGCCTTTGGCGCGGTCGGCGTTCTCGTAGAGCGCGATGATCTTTTCGTCCACGCGGATGCCGGCGATCTCGCTGTTGATGAAGAGCGCGTTGCGCCGGCTGACGATCGGCAGGATCCCGCCGAGGATCTTGCCCTTGAGCGTCCTGCGCGCCAGGCGGAGGTTTTCCAGCGCCTCGTCGGTGAACACGGGCTGCGTCAGGAAGCCGTCGGCGCCGTTTTCCTCCTTCTGCCGCGCCAGGTCAAGCTGGATGGCGAAGTTGCGCGCGTTCACGTTCAGCGCGGCGAAGATATGGAACGGGACGGGCAGCACGGCCTTGTTCATGCTGTCGACGAATTTGATGAGCTTGCGCGAGTTGAAGTTGTACACGCTCTTGACCTCGTCGCGGCTCGCCGCCGGGACGGGGTCGCCGGTGACGAGAAGGACGTTCCCGACGTCCTCGGCGCAGAGACCGAGCAGCAGCGCCTGCGTGGCGTTGAGGTTGCGGTCGCGGCAGGTCAGATGAGGCATGACCGGCATGCCCAGCTCGCGCTTGATCTTGCAGACCATGAGGCTCGAATCCATGCGCGCCCGCGCGATCGGGCAGTCCGCCACGGTGATCATGTCCGCGCCGCCGTCGCGCAGCCTGCGCGCGCCCTCCATGAAGCCGGCGACGTCCGCGCCCTCGGGCGGGTCGAGCTCGACGGCAAAGGGCCTGCGCTCGCTGTCGCAGAGCGCGTCCCAGAAGGGGTCGTGCCGCAGGGCGGCGGTCTCCCTCTCCCGTTTCCGCGCGGGATAATCGATCATCGCGGGAGCGGGCGCGCGGATGGCCTTGGCCGCGGCGTCGATATGCTCCGGCGTCGTGCCGCAGCAGCCGCCGATGATGGCTGCGCCGCGGGCGTGCATGATCGCGATCTGCGAGGCGAAATAGCCCGGCTCGCCGTCGTAATACGTGCGGTTGCCGCGCACGGTGGGATAGCCGGCGTTGGGCATCACGGAGAAAAGGCCCTCGATCGGCCCGATCTTCTCCATCAGATCGACCATCTGGCGGCCGCCCGAGACGCAGTTGAGACCCACCGCGTCGATATAGGCGTCCGCCGCGGCGGCGCGGCAGAGCTCGCCGATGAGACGGCCGTCGCGCGTGAAGCCGTCCGGCTGCGCGGCGAAGGAGACCAGCACGAAGGCCTCGGGGTCCGCCGCCTTGATGTGCGCGGCGATCTCGTGGAGGTACAGGTCCGTCCCGATCGTCTCGAAAAGGAAGTGGCGCGCGCCGAGGGAAAGGAACTGGTCCACGATGAAGTGGTATTCTTCCAGCAGGTCGGTGTCGTCGCGCGCGTCGATCGGCCCGACGTCGGCGAAGACGTAGGCCTCGTTCCCCGCGGCCCGGCGCGCGATCAGCCAGCCCTCGCGGATGATGGCGGCGCAGTCCTGCTGCGGGAAGTTCTGCCGGTTCGCGCCGTAGGTGTTGGTTTTGATCGCGCGGCAGCCCACCTCCAGATAGGCGCGGTGGATCGCCTCAATCTCGCCGGGCGCGCTGAGGTTGGCCCATTCGCAGTCGCGGTGGCTGGTCCGGTTGCGCGAGGCGTAAAAGGTCCCCATGCCGCCGTCGAAGAGCAGCACGCCGTTTTCCCGTATGAACGATCGGATCTCCTTCATCCCAGCACCTTCCTTGCGATGTCCGCGCTCTGCTTGGCGTCCTTTGCGTAATAATCCGCGCCGATCTGCGCGGCGTATTCCTCGGTCAGCACCGCTCCGCCGACCATGATGCGGCAGTCGTGGCCGCTTTTGCGCAGCGCCTCGATCGTTTCGGCCATGCTCTTGACCGTGGTGGTCATCAGCGCCGAGAGGCCGACGAGCTTCGCGTCCTCGCGGATCGCGGCCTCGACCACGGTCTGCGGCGGGACGTCGCGGCCGAGGTCGACGACCGTGTAGCCGTAGTTTTCCAGCACGACGCGCACGATGTTTTTGCCGATGTCGTGGATGTCGCCCTGCACGGTGGCCAGCACGATCTTTCCCTTTGAGACGGCGTTCCCGCCGCGCTTGGCGATGCGCGTCTTGATCAGGTCAAAGCCCGCGCAGGCGGCCGAGGCGGCCTTCATCAGCTGCGGCAGGAAGATCTCTCCCCGCTCGTAGCGCTCGCCCACCCGGTCGAGCGCGGGGATCAGCAGCTTCTCGACGGCCTCCAGCTCGTCCATTTCCTCGAGCGCTTTGGCCGTGAGCGCGGCGGTCTCCCGGGGAAGCCCGCGCATGATCGCCTCGCCGAGGCTCATTTCGCCCCCGCCGTTCCCGACGGGCGCGGCCTCCGCCGGCGCGGCGGCAAAGCGGCGGATATAGTCCTCGCTGTCCCTGTCCTGCCCGGAGAGCACCCGGAAGGCCGCCACCGCGTCCATCATAGCGCTCTGGTTCGGGTTGACGATCGGCAGATCGAGCCCGGCGTACATCGCCTGCGTAAGGAAGCTGCGCGTGATCGTCTCGCGCGCGGGCAGGCCGAAGGAGATGTTGCTCACGCCCAGCACGGTGTGCAGCCCGAGCTCTTCCTTCACGGCGCGCACGGCGCGCAGCGTCTCGACGGCCTGCTCCTGCTGGGCCGAGACGGTCAGCGTCAGGCAGTCGATGAACACGTCCTCCTTCGCGATCCCGTGCGCGAGCGCCGCGTCCAGGATCCTGCGCGCGATCGCGACGCGCCCGCGCCAGTCCTGCGGGATGCCGTTTTCATCCATGCACAGCCCCACGACGGCCGCGCCGTATTTTCTGCACAGCGGCAGGACCGTTTTGAGCACCTCCGCCTTGCCGTTGACCGAGTTGACGACGGCCTTGCCGCAGCAGGCGCGCAGTCCCGCCTCGATGGCCTTCGGATCGGAGGAGTCGATCTGAAGCGGCAGGTCGACGGCCGCCTGCAGCGCCCTGACGGTGCGGCGCATCATCTCCGGCTCGTCGAGCCCGGGCAGGCCGACGTTGACGTCCAGGATGTCCGCGCCGGCGTCCTGCTGCTCGACGCCGCGCAGGACGATGTAGTCGATGTCGCCCTCGTGCAGCGCCTGCTGGAAGCGCTTCTTCCCGGTGGGATTGATGCGCTCGCCGATCACGCGCACGGCGTTCGTCTCCGCGACCGTCGTCGCGCTGCACACGCCGAAGCGCGTCCTTTTCGGGCGCGGCGCGGGACGGAGATCGCGGAGCGCCGCGGCCGCGGCGCGGATGAACTCCGGCGTCGTGCCGCAGCAGCCGCCGAGGATGCTCACGCCCAGGGCCGGAGCCTGAGAGAGCTCTGCGGCGAATTCCTCCGGCGTGATGTGATACGCGCCCGTGGCAGGATCGGGCAGTCCGGCGTTCGGCTTCAGGATCAAAGGCAGCTCCGTCCACTCGCGCAGCTCGCGCACGAGCCCGAGCAGCTCCTTCGGTCCGAGGCTGCAGTTGAAGCCCAGCGCGTCCACGCCGAGGCCCGTGAGCGTCAGCGCCATCGCGCCGACCGTCACGCCGAGGAAGCTGCGGCCCGTCGCCTCGAAGGTCATCGTGGCCCAGACGGGCAGGGAGCTGTTTTCTTTCGCCGCCAGGACGGCGGCTCTCA
Source organism: Candidatus Limivicinus sp. (assembly GCA_045222695.1). Classification (GTDB taxonomy): domain Bacteria; phylum Bacillota; class Clostridia; order Oscillospirales; family Oscillospiraceae; genus Limivicinus. Next base: position 15,661 of record JBGUZD010000013.1, on the reverse strand, counting down.
TTTCGTTGAGGTCGCTCATCGTTTCGATGACGATCAGATCCGCGCCGGCCTCCGCGCCGGCGGCGACGATCTCGCGGAAGACCTCGCAGGCCTCCTCGAAGCCGAGGTCGCCCAGCGGCTCGAGCAGGCGGCCCGTCGGCCCGATATCCAGCGCCACCTTCACGTCGCGGCCCGCGGCAGCCGCGCGCGCGCAGCGCACGCCGCCCTCGACGAGCTCTTTTACGCTGCGGCCGCAGCCCGCGGCCTTGAAGCGGTTGGCGCCGAAGGTGTTCGTATAAAGCACGCGGGAGCCGGCCTCGACGTAGCGGCGGTGGATGGCCGTCACGGTCTCGGGCTGCGTGAGGTTCCAAAGCTCCGGCTGCCCTCCGATGGGCAGGCCCGCCGCCTGCAGCATGGTGCCCATGCCGCCGTCGAGCAGGATGATCTCAGAAGGATCCACAGCTTTTGCCCTCCTTTCGATAGGGGCAGTTTTCAAACAGGCCGCAGTTCCCGCAGCCGCGGCCGCGCTTTTCCTGCGGCCGGTCGGACACGCCGATGAGCGCGGTGACGCTCTTCTGCGGGATCATCAGCGCGCTGTCCGAGAGCGTCACGCCGATGCGGCGGCTCACGTCCAGCACGCGAAAGAGCGCAAACTGGTCGGACAGGGGCATATCGCCGTAACCGGGGCTGAAGCGGTCGGTCAGGCAGCGGGGCGCGAAGGCCGCGGCAAGATCTTCACAGAAATTGTCGCAGACCGCCTCGATCGCCGCGCTGCCCGCGGCGTCCAGGATCACGGCCTCGGCCATGTCCCGCCCCGCCGCGCGGCGGATCAGGTTCTCGGCCTCCGTCCCCAGCGTCGCGGCGAGCAGCACCACGCTGTCGCAGTCGGAGAGAAAGGCGCGGATATCCTCGCCCGCGGGGCGGAAGTCCGCGCCCTCGAGCGCGCCGTCCTCCGCGAGGGAGAAGAGCCGCCAGACAAGACGCGGCCGGGCCGTGCGCAGCATCAGCTCTTCGCAGCGCTCCAGCTCGGAAAGGAGCTCTCCGCCGGGAAAGCAGCCGCGGTAGCCCAGATACTGCAGCGTCTCGGCGCGCGGGATGCGATCGAGTCTCGCGTCCATTTTCTTCCCTCCTTTGCGTGTAATAATGAGATATTATATAAAAAAGCGCGGCGGCTTGTCAATTTGTCAAGCAATACAAAGAGGGAGCCGGAGCGGCTCCCTCTTTAGGCGTATTTTGTTTTCAGGTCAGGAAATCGCGGAGCTTCTTCGAGCGCGAGGGGTGGCGCAGCTTGCGCAGGGCCTTGGCCTCGATCTGACGGATACGCTCGCGCGTGACGTTGAACTCCTTGCCGACCTCCTCGAGCGTGCGGGTGCGGCCGTCGACGATGCCGAAGCGCAGCTCGAGCACCTTCTTCTCGCGCGGCGCGAGGGTGTCGAGCACCTCTTCGAGCTGCTCGCGCAGCAGCGAGAAGGACGCGGCCTCGGAGGGCTCGGAGGCCTCCTCGTCGGGGATGAAGTCGCCCAGGTGGGAGTCCTCCTCCTCGCCGATCGGGGTCTCGAGCGAGACAGGCTCCTGCGCGATCTTGAGGATGTCGCGCACCTTGTCCACGGGCATGCCCATCTCCGCGGCGATCTCCTCGGCCGAGGGGTCGTGCCCCAGCTCCTGGAGCAGCTGACGCGAGACGCGGATGGTCTTGTTGATGGTCTCGACCATGTGCACGGGGATGCGGATCGTGCGGGCCTGGTCGGCGATGGCGCGGGTGATGGCCTGGCGGATCCACCAGGTGGCGTAGGTGGAGAACTTGTAGCCCTTGGTGTGGTCGAACTTCTCCACCGCCTTGATCAGGCCGAGGTTGCCCTCCTGGATCAGGTCGAGGAAGAGCATGCCGCGGCCGACGTAGCGCTTGGCGATCGACACGACGAGACGGAGGTTGGCCTCGGTCATGCGGTGCTTGGCCTCCTCGTCGCCGTCGGCCATGCGCTTGGCCAGCTCGACCTCCTCCTCCGGCGTGAGCAGCGGCACCTTGCCGATCTCCTTGAGGTACATGCGCACCGGGTCGTCGGTGGCGTAGGTGTCGGCCAGCTCCTCGGTGGCGTTGATCTCCTCCTCGGTGACCTCCTCGATCTCGGTGAGGTCGTCCATCTCGGGGACAAGATCGTCCAGCGGCGGCAGCACGTCGCCGGCGGGCATGTCGATGTCGATGCCGTTTTGCTCGAGCGTTTCGTAGAACCTGTCGATGGCCTCGCCGTCGAGGTTCATGTCCTCGAGGCATTCGAGCTCCTTCGGCGTGAGCTTGCCGGCCTTTTTGCCCTTCTCCAGCAGCTCGCTGAGCCTCTCCTCGGGCGTCTTTGCGGGCGTCTCGGGGGCGCTCTCCTTCTTCTTCGAGCTCTTTCTGCGGGGCTTTTCGGGGATCTCGGCCTCGTCGGCCAGATCGCTCCCCAGCAGGGCGTTCGCCATTTCCTCCAGCTCCTGTTCGGTGTAAATGCGTTCGTCTTTCATATCTTGTCCCTCGTTTATGTGTTTTCCAGTTCTTTTTTTCTCTGCTGATAGATCTGCATCGGGTCGAGGCCCTGCTCCTTCGCGCGGCGCCGCTCCCGGATCCGGTTTATGTAGTCGTCCAGCGCCCGGGAGCTGCTTGCGAGCGCCTCGGGCTTCTGCAGGATGGATACGAGCTGCGCGACCTCCGCGCTCTCGAGCTCGCCGCCGAGCACGTCGGCGGTCACGGCCTTGCCCTCGCGCAGGCGGCGCAGCAGCGCGGCGTAGATGCGTCCGAGCTCCGGCGAGGAGAATTCCTCCGGCGCGGGCAGGCGCGGCGAGGTGGCGAGCTCCGGCTCGAGGTAGAGCAGGCGGATCACGCCCTCCTCGGCCACGGCGGAGGCCGGGTCGTCATAGCGCAGCTGCCGCTCCGCGGGCTGGCTGCTCCGCTCGGGGCTGCCGCGGCCCTCGGTCTTTTCCGCACGGCGCAGGATGCGCTTGCGGCGGGAGTCGACCTCGCCGATGAGGACCTGCGGGCTGATGCCGACCTCGGCGGCGATGCGGCGGCAGTAGATCTCGCGCTCGGCCGCGCTCGGCCGCCGGGCGAGCAGCTCCTCCGCCTCGCGCAGATAGTCGAGCTTCTGCGCGTCGGTCTTCAGGTCGTATTTCTTCGCGATCTGCGCGAGCAGGTACTCGGTCTGGTTCTCCGAGCCCTCGATCAATCTCTCGAAGGCCTCCGCCCCCTTGAGACGGATGAACTCGTCGGGGTCCTTCGCGCCGCTCATCTGCAGCACGCGGACCTTGAGATCGAGCTTCTCCAGGATCGCGATCGCGCGCTGCGCGGCCTTCTGGCCCGCGCCGTCGTTGTCGTAGGCGATGACGACCCGGTCGGTATAGCGGGAGATGAGCCTGGCCTGCTCGGCCGTGAGCGAGGTGCCCAGTGAGGCCACCGCGGAGTCGAAACCGGCCTGGTGCAGGCTCACCACGTCTATATTGCCCTCCGTGAGCAGGATATATCCGTTTTTGGACTTTTTCGCCAGATTGAGCGCGAAGAGGTTGCGGCCCTTGTTGAAAACGGGCGTTTCCGGGCTGTTGAGGTACTTCGGCCCGTTCTCGCCGAGGATGCGGCCCGAAAAGCCGATCACGTTGCCGCGCACGTCGATCACCGGGAACATGAGCCGGTCGCGGAAGCTGTCGTACCAGCCGCCGCTGCGTCCCTTTTTGATCAGGCCCGCGTCGAAGAGCTCATAGTCGGTATAGCCCTTCTCGCGCATCGCCTTTTCCAGCGCGTCCCAGGAGTCCGGCGCGCAGCCGAGGCCGAAGTTCACGGCCGTGGTCTTCGAGATGCCGCGCCGCGCCATGTATTCCCGGGCGCGCTCGCCGGCGGGAGAATTCAGCTGCTCATAGAAGAACCGGGCCGCGTCGCGGTTGAGCGCGAGCAGACGGGAGCGTTTTTTGCTCTCGCGGGTGTCCTCCTGCTCGGGCAGGGGCATGTTCGCCCGCCGCGCGAGGAAGGCCACCGCCTCCGGGAAGGAGAGGTTTTCGATCTCCATGATGAAGCTGATCACGCCGCCGCCCTTGCCGCAGCCGAAGCAGTGGTAGATCTGCTTGTCCGGCGAGACGGAGAACGAGGGCGTTTTCTCGCTGTGGAAGGGGCAGAGCCCGAACATGTTCGACCCGCTCTTCTTCCCCAGGCGCACATAGCCCGAGACGACGTCGACGATGTCGTTGCGCGCGACCAGTTCGTTTATGAAAGTGTCAGGGAATGCCGTTTGGAATCACCTCCCCGTGGTGGTCAGGGGATCGGGCCGTCCCCGCGCGCGGGGACGCCGGATCATTTCACGGTCCATGCGAAGGGGATGAAGATCTCGCCGAACTTCTCCATCGCGTAGCTGTCGGTCATGCCGGAGATATAGTCCACGGCGGCGCGCTCGCGTCCCTCGCGCTCGACCACGCCGCGGAAGTCCTCCGGCAGCTTGTCCGGCCGGGCGGCGTAGTATTCGTAGAGCACGCTCATGATGCCCTCGACCTTGCCCTCCTCGCTCTTGGCGACGGGGTTGGTGTAAATATCGGAGAACATGAAGCCGTGGAAGTAGTCGAAGGTCTCCCGCATCTTGTCGGACAGGCGGATCGTGCCGTCCGCGCTCGCGGCGATGAGATCGGTGATAAAGGAATCAATGCGCTCGCTGTTGCGCTCGCCGCACTCGCTGCGGATGCGCGCGGGGACGGCCTCCGCCGTCAGGATGCCGGCGCGGATCGCGTCGTCAAGGTCGTGGTTTATGTAGGCGATGCGGTCGCAGAGGCGCACGACGGTGGCCTCGCGCGTGTCGTCCGGCGCGCCGTGCGTGTGGTGGAGGATGCCCATGCGCGTCTCGTAACAGAGATTGAGCCCCCGGCCGTCGCGCTCGAGGATGTCCACGACGCGCAGGCTCTGCTCATAGTGCTTGAAGCCGCCGGGGTAGATCTTGTCGAGCGCCCGCTCGCCCGCGTGGCCGAAGGGCGTGTGGCCCAGGTCGTGCCCCAGCGCCGCGGCCTCGGCCAGATCCTCGTTGAGCCGCAGCGCCCGCGCGGCCGTGCGCGCGAGGCGCGTGACCTCCAGCGTGTGGGTCAGGCGCGTGCGGTAGTGGTCGCCCTCCGGCTGGAGGAAGACCTGCGTTTTATGCTTTAAGCGGCGGAAGGACTTCGCATGCGTGATGCGGTCCACGTCCCGCTGGAAGCAGGTGCGGATCGAGCACGCCTCCTCGGGCTGCAGTCGCCCCCGCGAGTCCTCGGCGCGCACGCCCCACGGGCCGACGAGGACGCGCTCGAGCGCCTCGCGCTCTTCTCTCGGGCAGGGCATTTCGCCGCCTCCTTTGCAAAAAAAGTGAAAAAAAGATCGGAAGTTTTCCTTCCGATCTATTTATACGACGCGTTTTTTCTTTTCCCTTTATTTTTTTGAGATTTTTTTGTAACTATCTGATCCGGACCGCGCGGAAGCTCTCGCCCACGGTCCTGAGCTCCACCGCGCCGGCGCTCAGATCGCGGATGCGCGCGGCGCAGGCGGCGCTTTTTTCCTCCGGCACGAGGGCCTTTACCGTCACGTCGGCGGCGTAAAGCGTGTCCGTCACGACGCCGTCGAAGGCGGCGAGCTCGCGTTTGAGGGCCTCGGCCGCGGCGTAGGAGCAGCTGAACTCCGTCTCCTCCCAGCGCCGCACGACGGCGACGCCCGCGGCGTCGAGCGCGTCCTTCGCCGTTTTCGTGTAGGCGCGGAACAGGCCGCCCGCGCCCAGCAGCACGCCGCCGAAATAGCGCGTGACGACGCACACGAGGTCCGTCACGCCCTCGCGGCGGAAGACCTCCAGCATCGGCAGGCCCGCCGTGCCCTGCGGCTCGCCGTCGTCGGAGTAGCGCTCGACGCCGTTTTTCAGCAGGTAGCACCAGCAGTTGTGCCGCGCGTCGTAGTGCGTCTTTTTCATCTCGGCGACGAAGGCTTTGGCCTCCTCCTCGCTCTCGGCGCGGCGGACGCGGCCGAGGAACTGCGAGCGTTTTTCGACGTATTCGCTCTCCCCCGCGCCGGCGGGGATGAAGTACTCAGTCATCGCCGAACTCCTCCGCCTCCAGGGCGTAGTACAGGCTGTTCCTCACGTCGCCGAGGGAGGACTCCCAGGGCGCCGTGAACCGATAGTGAAAGCCGACCTTCTCGATCACGCGGCGGGACCGGTCGTTGAAGTCGGCGTGCGCGCACCAGATGCGCTCGGCTCCGAAGGAAAAGTACAGGCTCATCAGCGCCCTGACGGCCTCCGGCACATAGCCCTTCCCCCAGAAGGGCTTCGCGATCCAGTAGCCGATCTCGTACTCGCCGTTTTGCCGCTCGTTGTGCCCGGGGAAGATGCCGATGCTGCCCACGCCCTCGTCCGAGGGCTTGATCGTGATCGCCCAGGTGCGCTCGTTCATCAGGATCGTGCGCAGCACGTTCAGGCTGTCCGCCTCGCTCGTGTGCGGCGCCCAGCCCGCGGAGGGGCCGACCTCCGGGTCGGAGGCGTATTTGAACAGAGCTTCCGCGTCGTCCTCGCGCCAGGGGCGCAGGACGAGCCTTTCGGTTTCGATCCTCATGTTTCGTCCTCCTTCGCTTCGGCGCGGCCCGGGACGAAGTCCCTGAGCTTTCCGAGCAGCGCGTCGGGCACGACGGCCTCGACGGCGACGCCCTCCTCGGTGTAGTCGATCTTCCGCACGTCGGCCTCGCGCTGCAGCGTGTCGAGCAGACCCGCCCGCGCGTAGGGGATCAGCAGCGTCATCCGCCGCTTCCCGCGGCTGAGCAGCTCAGAGAGCCTGTCGAGCAGCGCCTGCGTGCCCTCGCCGCTTTTCGCGCTGATGCACACGACGTCCTCGCCGTGCGGCAGGATGCCGAAATAGCGGTCGCACTTGTTGTAGACGCGCAGCCGCGGCGTGCCCTCGGCCCCGAGCTGGACGATCAGCTCGTCGACGATCTTCGCCTGGGTCTCCCATTCGGGATTCGACAGGTCGATGACGTGCAGCAGCACGTCGGCGTACTGCAGCTCCTCGAGCGTGGCCTTGAAGGCCTCGATCAGGTGCGTGGGCAGCTTGCGGATGAAGCCGACGGTGTCGGAGAGCAGGATCTCCGTCGTCTCGTCGACCTTTAAGCGCCGCGTCGTGGTGTCGAGCGTGTCGAAGAGCCGGTCGTTGGCGGGGATGTCCGCCCCGGTGAGGCAGTTTAGGAGAGTGGATTTGCCCGCGTTGGTATAGCCCACGAGACAGACCATCGGCATCGCGTTCTTCTCGCGGCGCCGCCGCTGCGTGCCGCGCACGCGGCGCACGTCCGCGAGCTCCTCCTCCAGCTTCTGGATCTTGCGGCGGATGTGCCGGCGGTCGCTCTCGAGCTGGGTCTCGCCCGGACCGCGCGTGCCGATCGGGCTCGAGCCGCCGGAGGCGGTCTGCCGCACGAGGTGCGACCACATGCCGGTCAGGCGCGGCAGCAGGTATTTGTACTGCGCCAGCTCGACCTGCAGCTGGCCCTCGCGCGTGCGGGCGCGCTGGGCGAAGATGTCGAGGATCAGGCCCGAGCGGTCAAGCACCTTGACGCCGAGCTCCTCGGAGAGCACGCGCATCTGCGAGGGGCTCAGCTCGTTGTCGAAGACCGCGAGGTCGCAGTCGTTGCGCTCGATGATCTCCCGGAGCTCGCGCACTTTGCCGTCGCCGATGAAGCAGCGCGGATCGGGCGCGGGCCGCTGCTGGATCAGCATGGCCGCGGTCTCGCCTCCGGCGGTCTCCACGAGCGCGGAGAGCTCCTCCATCGAGACCTCGTTCGAGCGCTCGGAGGGCTCCATGCTCGCGGCGGCGAGCCCGGCGAGGACGGCGCGTTCTTTCTTTTTCCCGGTTATCTCTGTTTTTTCAGGCATATTCCCCTTAGCTTCAGCAGCTTGTGGACGCCGCCGAGCTCGTAGCTGACGGAAACGAGCCCCGGCGTGTCGGCCTCGACGCGGATGTTCTCCGCCCCGCGCGTCTCGAGCGTGCGGCGGTAGATCTCCCGCGCCTTGTCGTTGTATTTGCCCATGTCGTCCGAGCACAGCAGCATCCCCCCGAAGAGGGCGTTGACCGTGGCGAGCGTGAGCTTTTCCTCCTCCGTGAGCTTGATGTTGTCCTCGCGCAGGAAGAACACGTCCGGATCGGAGAGCCAGGCCCGGCCGTTGAGCTGGCGGCGGAAGACGGTGTTGGCGATGGCCTGGCGGGTGGAGACGCGCTCGCGGTGCGTCTGGCGCATCAGCCAGCTGCCGTCCCAGTCCAGGCCGACGTCGCAGCTGATGCGGCAGTAGTCCACCAGCCCGAAGGCCGGCATCACCGGCACGCCGCAGCCGAGGATCAGCTTGTCGCCGCAGACTTCGCGCAGGAACTCCATCGCGCGCCTCATGCGGCCCGCGCGCGTTTCGCTTTCGCTGCCGAAGGGCGCCGCGCCGTAGAGGAAATCGAGCTTGACAAGGTCGAAGCCCCAGTCCTCGAACACGCGGCGGAAGCTCTCGCGCAGATAGGCCCGGACCTCCGGCTTGTCGAAGTCCAGCGAATAGAAGCCGCCCCAGTTGCAGCCGCAGTACCAGGGCTTCCCCTCGTGCAGATACAGCCAGTCGGGGTGCTCGTTGTAGACCTTTGAGCGCACGTTGGCCACGAAGGGCGCAAGCCAGAGCCCGGCCCGGAAGCCGCGCGCGTGGATCTCGTCCGCGAGGGGCTTGAGCCCGTGCGGGAACTTGACCGGATCTGTCTCGAGCCAGTCGCCCACGTTGCTCTCCCAGCCGTCGTCGATCTGGAAAAGGTCGCCCTTCTGCAGCACCTTCGCGCAGCCGAGAAGGTCCGTGCGGATCGTGGTCTCGGAGATGTCCTCGTAGCGGTTGTACCAGCTGGAATAGCCGGCGATCTTCTCCTGCGTGCGGCATTTCACGCCCATCGCGGCGAACCACGCGTCGAAGACCTCCGTCTCGCCGCCCTCGGCAAAGAAGAGGTCGAAGGCGTGGAAGTCGCCGTCGACGCGGAGCCCCTCGCAGTCGCGGCGGATCGACAGCTCTCCCCTGTTCGCGTCGAAGCTGAAGAGCGTATAGCCGGGATCCTCGTCGAGCGAGGCGACGAGGCGGTAGTTCTCGCCGCGGCGGAAATAGCACCAGCTCTCGCCGTGGGTGAGGCCCTTTTTGTTGGGATAATCCACGAAATAGCCGTCGCCGTAGCGCTCGAGCCCGTAGTGCTCCACGCCCTTTCGCGGCAGATGGCGCAGCGAGCGGATCCGGTCGCGCTGCGTGTACTCCGGACAGTAGGTCCAGGTCTGGAAGCCGTTGATGAAGATCTTTTCCTCCGCGGCGAGCCCGACCTTCATCGAGGCCGTGACCGCGCGGAGCGTGCCTTTGAGCGGCAGCACGACGCGCGCTTCGCCCCGCGCCTCGACGGCGCCGGCAAAACGTTCGCCGCTCTGCAGTTCGACAACATAATTCAATTCAGACATGGCGATCCCCTCTTATTTCTCAACGCTGAATTCGATCTCGACGGAGGCGGTCTGCGGCGAGGAGACGTGCAGCACGGCCTTGCCCGCGCGGCCCGTCGTGCGCAGATAGCAGCCGCTCATGCCGCCCTCGGCCGCCGCGTCGGCGGGAGAGGCGAGCTCTGCCGCGCCGGCCACCGTAAAGTGCAGCGGCAGCTGGGCGTAGGGGGCCGGGTTGCCGTACTCGTCCAAGACGCGCACGCGCACCGCGGCCATGTCGTAGGTGTCTCCCTCGCGCAGCGTCGTCGCGCTGGGCGTGCACTCGAGATGCAGCTTCGCGCCGGGCGCGCGCGTCACCGAGGCGACGACCCTGCCGCCGACCTTCGCGTCGAAGCGCCAGCGCGTGGCCTCGCCGCCCCAGTTGCCCACGTACTTGCCGTAGAGCGCGACGCCGTCGGCCATCGTCAGGCCGTAGCGCAGCATGACCGCGCCCATCTTCAGCTTGTCGGCGGCGGGCAGGTTGGCCAGGCCGTTCTTCTCGGCCGAGAGCAGCAGATCGTGCATGAACTTCGCCTTGAGCGGCTCGAAGCCCTCCTGCGAGCGCAGCAGGTCGCCGATCTTGTCGTCGATGAGCACGGGGCCGTGCTTCAGGCCCTTCCAGCCCTTTGCCGTGAAGGTCGCGACGTAGGCGTCGTTTTTGTACAGCTCCACGCACTCGGCGTTGGTGAAGGCGTAGATCTCGCCGGTCTCGCCGCCCGGGTAGTCGCCGATGTCCATCGACGAGCCGACGTCGAGCACCCAGCGCTTGTCCCCCTGCGCGGCGTAGGCCGAGGCCGCGAGCTTGGGATTGCGGAAGGCGTCCGTCACGCCGTGATAGCACACGCGGTTGCCGGAGCCGAAGTCCTTGTGCGTGGCGTAGTCGAACATGCACCAGCCGAAGCAGCCCACATGACGTCCGTCGGCCATGGCGGCGTTCAGCACGCGCATGTGGCGCAGGGCGTGCTCCTGGCGGCGCTGCCAGGTGTCGTAGCTCTTGGTCGGGAACATGTGGCCGTCGTGCTCGGAGATCAGCAGGGCCTTGGACATATCGGGCGTAACCTTGTCCTTTTCCCTGCAGCCGGGGTTGTTCCCCTTGTGCGAGAAGTCGTTGTACGCGTAAACGTCCTCGAGCAGGCTGCTCTTCTCCAGATACCGCACGCCGGAGGTCGGGCGGCTGGGGTCGAGCTCGTGCGCCAGGGCGTTGGTGCGCGTGTAGAACGCGTCGTTGTCCTGGCTCTCGTTGATCCTCACGCCCCAGAGGATGATCGAGGGATGGTTGCGGTACTGGCATACCATCTCGCGCACGTTTTCCACGGCCTGGTCGATCCACTTCTCGTCGCCGATGTGCTGCCAGCCGGGGATCTCGGTGAAGACCAGCAGACCGCGGCGGTCGCACTCGTCGATGAAATAATGGCTCTGCGGGTAGTGGGAGGTGCGCACGGCGGTGAGCTGCAGCTCCTCGGAGAGGATGCGCGCGTCCTCGCGCTGCAGGCTCTCGGGCGCGGCGTAGCCGATATAGGGCCAGCACTGATGGCGGTTGAGCCCGCGCAGGAAGAAGGGCCTGCCGTTGAGCAGCAGCTCGTCGGCGCGGAACTCGACGCTGCGGAAGCCGAAGGAGACCTTTTCGCTGTCGCCGTTGGGCAGCGCGACCTCGCAGGTATAGAGCTGCGGGCAGTCGGGATCCCACAGCCGCGCGGCGGGCACGGAAAGCGAGACCTCGCCCCGGCCCTCGGCCTCGGCGAGCACGCTCTCTCCGTCGAGGATGCGCACGGCGGCCTTCTCATACGCGCCGTCGATCTCGAACTTCACGGTTGCGCGGCGGTCCATGCCCGCGATCACGAACACGTCTTTGACATAGCTTTCCTCGCGCACGTCGAGCCAGGCCTCGCGGTAGAGCCCGCCGTAGGTCAGATAGTCGATCACGAAGCCGAAGGGCGGGATCTCCCCGTTCTCGGTGCAGTCGAGCTTCACGGCGACGCTGTTGTCCTCTCCCGGGCGGACGAGCCCGGTGATCTCGACGCGGAAGGCGGTGTAGCCGCAGCGGTGGGAGGCGGCGAAAACGCCGTTGACGTAGACGCAGGCGATATGCGCCGCGCCGTCGAACTGCAGGAACAGGCGCTTGCCCGCGTATTCCGCCGGGATGTCCAGCTTCCTGCGGTAGCCGCAGACCATCTCATAGTCGGCGGGCGAGGCGTAATTGAGCGGCAGCGGACGGACGCTGTGCGGCAGGCGGACCTCCTGCGCGGCGCCCTCGAAAGCGGGGAAATCCTCGGTCCATTTTTCGGTGAATTCCCAGCCGCTGCAGATACTTTTCAGCATAGTGATACTCCTTTTGTCACATGATGAGCATAACCTTATTTATTATAAACTATCTGCGCATACGCCGCAAGAGTGCTTTTCGCGCGCCGCGCGCGGAAAAAAAAGAGCGCCCCGGAGGCCCGGAGCGCTGTGCGTATTGGTTTTCAGTACCGGCAGACGAGCTCGCCGTTCTCGGCGTCTACGGTGATCGCCGCGCCCTCGCGCAGCTCGCCGGAGAGGATCGTGCGCGCCAGCAGCGTTTCGACGCTGCTCTGCAGATAGCGCCGCAGCGGCCGCGCGCCGTAGAGCGGGTCGAAGCCGCGCTCGATGATGAGGTCCTTGGCCGCTTCGGTCAGCTCCAGCGACAGGGACTTGTCGGCCAGGCGCTGCCGCAGCGAGGCGACCATGATGTCGATGATGCCGCCGAGGTTCTCGCGCGTGAGCGGGCGGAAGAAGATCGTCTCGTCGAGACGGTTCAAAAACTCCGGACGGAAGGCGCGCTTGAGCTCCGCCGTGACGGCGGCCTTCGCCTCCTCGGAGATCGTGCCGTCGGGCCCGATGCCTTCGAGCAGATAGGAGCTGCCGAGGTTCGAGGTCAGGATGATGATCGTGTTCTTGAAGTCCACGGTGCGGCCCTGCGAGTCGGTGATGCGCCCGTCGTCGAGGATCTGCAGGAGGATGTTGAACACGTCCGGGTGCGCCTTTTCGATCTCGTCGAAAAGCACCACGCTGTAGGGCTTTCTGCGCACGGCCTCGGTGAGCTGGCCGCCCTCGTCGTAGCCGACGTATCCCGGAGGCGCGCCGATCAGACGCGAGACGGAGAACTTTTCCATATACTCGGTCATGTCGATGCGCACGATGTTGTGCTCGTCGTCGAAGAGGCTCGCGGCCAGGGACTTGGCCAGTTCCGTCTTGCCCACGCCCGTCGGGCCGAGGAAGAGGAAGGAGCCGATCGGCCGGTTCGGGTCGGAGATGCCGGCGCGCGAGCGCAGGATCGCCTCCGTCACCTTCCGCACGGCCTCGTCCTGGCCCACGACGCGCTTATGCAGCGTCTCGTCCAGGTGCAGGATCTTCTCCCGCTCGCCCTCCATGAGCTTCGACACGGGGATGCCCGTCCACTTCGCGACGATCGCGGAGATCTCCTCCTCGGTCACGGTGTCGCGCACCATCGAGTCGGCCTTGCGCTCCTCCGAGAGCTTTTCGGCCTCGGCGAGCTGCCGCTCCAGCGCGGGCAGGTCGGAGTATTTCAGCCGCGCGGCGGTCTCGTACTCATAGCGGCGCTGCGCGTTTTCGATCTCGGCGTGCAGCTTTTCGATCTCGCCCTTGAGGCGCTTGACGTCGTCGACGCTGTTTTTCTCGCTCTCCCAGCGGGATTTCTTCTCGTTGAAGTCCGCCTTGAGATTGGCCAGCTCCTCGCGCAGCTTCCCGAGCCGGTCCTGCGAGAGACGGTCGTCCTCCTTCTTGAGCGCCATCTCCTCGATCTCGAGCTGCATGATCTTGCGGCGCACGTCGTCGAGCTCCGCGGGCATCGAGTCGATCTCGGTGCGGATCATCGCGCAGGCCTCGTCCACGAGGTCGATGGCCTTGTCGGGCAGGAAGCGGTCGGTGATATAGCGCTTCGAGAGCGTCGCGGCCGCGACGAGCGCGCTGTCGTGGATGCGCACGCCGTGGAAGACCTCATAGCGCTCCTTGAGACCGCGCAGGATCGAGATCGTGTCCTCGACCGTCGGCTCGTCCACCTGCACGGGCTGGAAGCGGCGCTCGAGCGCGGCGTCCTTTTCGATATACTTGCGGTATTCGTCGAGCGTCGTCGCGCCGATGCAGTGCAGCTCGCCGCGGGCGAGCATCGGCTTGAGCAGGTTGCCCGCGTCCATGCTGCCCTCGGTGCGGCCCGCGCCGACGATGTTGTGCAGCTCGTCGATGAAGAGGATGATGCCGCCCTCGGACTTGCGGATCTCCTCGAGCACGGCCTTGAGCCTTTCCTCGAATTCGCCGCGGTACTTCGCCCCGGCGATCAGCGCGCCCATGTCGAGGGAAAAGATCGTCTTGTCCTTGAGCCCTTCCGGCACGTCGCCGCTGACGATGCGCTGCGCGAGCCCCTCGGCGATGGCCGTCTTGCCGACGCCCGGCTCGCCGATGAGCACCGGGTTGTTCTTGGTCTTGCGCGAGAGGATGCGGATCACGTTGCGGATCTCTCCGTCGCGGCCGATGACCGGGTCGAGCTCGTTCTCGCGCGCCCGCCTGACCAGGTCCGTGCCGTATTTTGAGAGCGCGTCGTAGGTGCTCTCGGGGTTGTCGCCGGTGACGGGCGAGGTCTTGACCTTGGCGAGCTCCGCGGTGAAGGCGCTGCGGGTGATGCCGTGGTCGGCGAAGATGCGCTTGATCGGCGCGGTGGCGGCGGCGAAGAGGCCGATCATCAGATGCTCGACGGAGATATACTCGTCGCCCATGCTTTTGGCGGCCTTTTCCGCGGCGTTGAGCACGCGGTCGCCCTCGGTCGAGAGATAGACCTGCGCCCCTTCCCCGACCTTCGGCAGCGCGGAGATCGCGGTGTCGAGCTCGGAGAGCAGCTCGTTGCAGTCCACGCCCATCCTGCCGAACAGCGAGGGGATCAGCCCCCCGTCCTGGTCGACGAGCGCGTAGAGCAGATGCTCCGGCATGACGCTGCTGTTTCGGCTCTCCTCCGCCATGGCTCTGGCGGTGTTGATCGCCTCAAGGCTTTTCTGTGTAAAGTTCTGAGCGTTCATTTAAGAACACCCCCCATTCCATAGTATACAAAAGTAGGATCGCTTACGGCTTCTCCGTGCGCGGAGAAGCTTCCCGGGCGCAAGTGTGACGGACGGGCGCTCCTTTTTATGCCTTCCCCCGGGGGAAGGTGGCACGGCGCAGCCGTGACGGATGAGGGATCATCACCGCCCTCATCAGTCAGCCTTGCGGCTGACAGCTTCCCCCAAGGGAAGCCAAAGGAGCTCGTCGGCCGCCTCGCCCGGCCCGTTCATATCCTCACGGGCGCGCCGCGCATGTAGGAATAATAGGCGGCCTCGACCTCCTGCGCGTCGAGCCTGCCGGTGAGATAGTGCTTCATCAGCTTGTCGAAGAGCTTGATATACTCCGAGATCGCACCGGCCAGCTCCTCGGCCGTGCAGTCGCCGGACGGCGCGCAGAGGCTGCGGACGAACTTGCCGTCATAGAGCGCGTAGCTGATTTTCATGCCCGTCGGAGCCGCGAGGTGCAGATCCTCGATGCGCTTCCACAGGCGGAAGAATTCGGTCATCGAGGCGATGAGCGCGGCGGACTGCGTGCGGAACACGACCGAGAGCTCGCCGATCGACTCGCCGCCGCCGCGGTAGAGCTCGACCTCGTACTTCACGGTCGGGCGGTACTTGTACTCCAGCGAGCTTTTGAGCGACATCGATAAGCTGTTCGGCGCGAAAAAGGGCACCAGCTCGCGCGAGGGGGCCATCAGCTGCTCGATCGCGGAGAGCACATCGTTGATGCGCCGCTCGGGCGTGGTGTAGTTGACGTACTCGGCCAGGATCTGGTTGATGAGGTTCGAGCGGTTCGTGCCGAGCGAGTGGGCAAGCTGATCCACCTCCCGCACGACCTCGTCGTTGAGCATCAGGCTGTAAAGGGTCTTTTTCATGTGGGATACCCTCCCTGTTTTAGTCTGTATATATTATAGCACTGCCGAAAACTTTGTCAATATAATTATATAAATATAATTGCAAATTATATATGAACTTTCGGTCAAATACACACTTGATTTTTCGCCGCGCATCCGATATAATAACACGGCACCCGGCAAAGCGGTCCCGGACCGTTTGCTTGGAATACGGACAGGTATCGAAGTGGTCATAACGGCCCTGACTCGAAATCAGGTAGTCTCGCAAGAGGCTCGTGGGTTCGAATCCCACC
>JBGUZD010000012.1:0-13142 GCA_045222695.1 Candidatus Limivicinus sp. | reverse complement strand
TACTGGCTATGTATTCCGAGCATTTTCAACGAAGCCCGGCGCGAAAAGCTCCTTTTGAGGCTGCCGTGTCCCTTTGTGAACGCGCCTTTTTGTCGTCTTTTCATGTTTTCTTCCGGAAGGCCCGGAAGGCGGCGAGCGCGAGCAGCGCGGCGAGCCAGCCCAGGATCCAGAGGTCCTCCGGGCCGACGACGCCTCCGCCGAGGAACACGCTCACGATGGCAGCCAGCAGGACCAGCAGGATGACGGCGGCCGTGATGTGCAGCCAGCGCGGGGCGCGTTTGGCGTTCTTCGGGCGCATGTACCACGCGAGCGCGTGGAACATCAGCGCGACGACGCCGAGATAGGCCGCGCCGAGCCCGTCCTCGCGGCTGCCGCCGTAGGACAGCGCGTTGAGGCCCGCGGCAAAGCAGCCGCAGAGCGCGGCGTCGGCGAGCACGCGCAGCATCCAGTGCCCGACGGCGTTGGAATGCTGCCTTTGCCGCTTATCGGGCTCACCGCCGCCTTTTTCAAACCACTCCTTGGCCTTTTTGCGGTCGCGCTTCACGCCGAGCCCGTCCCGGTACATCTCTCCGAGCCGCTGCGCGGCCTTCCGATAGCCGAGGGAAGCGGCCTTTTCGTACAGCGCGACGGCGCGCGCGGCGTCCTTTTGGCAGCCCGCGCCCGACTCATACAGGTGCGCGAGACTGAAGGCGGCCAGCGCGTCGTCCTGTTCGACGGCGCGGCCGTACCATTCGACGGCCTGAGGCAGGTCCTTTTCCTGACCGAGACCGAGCTCCAAGCAATGGGCGTAGTTGCGCTGCGCCCCGGGGTGGCCCTCCTTCGCGGCGCGCAGATACAGCTCCGCGGCCTTCGCGTCGTCCTCGGCCACGCCGCGCCCGGCGTAGTACATGTTCCCCAGATAGAAGATCGCGGAGAGATCGTCGCGCTCGGCGGCCTTCGCGTACAGCGCGACGGCGCGCTCGAAGCTGCTCTCCACGCCGATGCCGTTTTCGTAGCACACGCCCAGCGCGCGCATCGCGGGGGCGAAATTCTGCTCCGCCGCCGCGCGGTAGAGCTGCGCGGCCTTCTCGCGGTCCTTTTCCACGCCGCGGCCGCCCTCGAAGCACAGCCCGAGGAAGTACTGCGCGCGCGGGAAGCCCTGCTCCGCCGCCTTTTCGAACAGCGCGGCGGCCTTTGCGTCGTCCTCTTCCACGCCCGTGCCGTAAAAGTACAGCACGCCGAGATCGCACTGGCCCTCCGCGCCGCCTGCCTCGGCGGCCTTGCGGTAGAGCGCGACGGCGCGGTCCATGTCCTCCACGACGCCGCGGCCGCTCTCGTAGCACACGCCAAGATGCGCCGTCGAGCGCACTTCGCCGCAGGCCTCGCCGCGCTCCCACCAGGTGGCGGCCAGCGCCGGGTCCTCCGGCGTGCCGCGCCCGCAGGCGCAGCACAGGCCGGCGCGGAACATCGCGTCGGGCACGCCGTTCATGGCCGCCAGGGCGTAGAAGCGGTAGGCCTCCGCAGGATCTTCCTCCGTGCCCTCGCCGTCGTCGAGACAGCGCGCGGTGAAGAACTGCGCACGGGCCAGGCCACGCTCCGCCGCCTCGCGGAAGAGCGAAAAGGCCTTTTCGCGGTCCTGCTCCGTACCGACACCGTGGTAGTACAGCACGCCCTTGGCGCAGACGGCCTCGTCATAGCCCTGCGCCGCGGCGGCGTCATAGAGCGCAATGGCCTTGCGTGGCTCGCAGGGCGCGCCGCGCCCGGTCTCGTAGCACAGCCCCAGCAGGAACTGCGCGCGCGGCAGCCCCAGCTCCGCGGCCTGCGCGAAGAGCGCGGCGGCCGCCTCGGCGTCGGCTTCCGTGCCGATGCCGTCCAGGCAGAGCACGCCGAGATTGCACATGCCCACCGCGTTGCCCTTGTCCGCCGCGGCGCGGTAGAGCTCCACGGCCTTCGCGGGGTCTTTTTCCACGCCGTGGCCGTTCTCATAGCACAGCCCCAGCGCGCAGAGCGCGGGCGGAAAGCCGCTCGCGGCCGATTCGGCGAGCAGCGCGGCGGCGCGTTCGACGTCGACCGCCGTGCCGACGCCGCGGTCATAGCAGTAGGAGAGATAGTAGCGTCCCGCCGCGTCGTCCTCCGGCAGGCGGGAAAAGCAGGCGAAGGCCTCCTCGGCGCTGCGCGGCGTCCCGCCCAGCTCGCCGAGATCGTAGATCCCCAGCTCCAGCAGCGCGGCGTGATCGCCGCTCTCGGCCGCGGCGCGCAGCGCGCCCAGCCGTTCCTGCCGCTGCTGCGCCTTCTGCAGCAGCTCCGGCGCGAAAAAGACGACCTGCTCGGAGCCCTCGTTGCGCTCCGGGCTTGTTTCACGGATCTCGTCCATATCGCAGCCCCCCTTTTGTTTCTTCGCTGTCTGTAAGCATAGCACTTTTTCAGACCGATGGCAACGCCCCGCGCGGGAAAAGAGCGTTGCGCCGAAGGGGAGGATTGTGCTATGATAGGGCACGGAAAGCGCGCGGAACGCACGTCTTTCCAAACTGTCGTCAACGGAGGCCGCCGTGGTTTTTTCGAGCATGACATTTCTGCTGCTCTTCCTGCCGATCGTACTGCTGCTGTACTTTTCGGCGGGCTCTCTGCGCGGAAAAAACGCGGTGCTGCTCCTGGCCTCGCTGCTCTTTTACGCCTGGGGCGAGCCGGTCTGCGTGCTCGCGATGCTTTTCACGACGGCGGTGAACTATTTCTGCGCCGCGGCCATCGTCCGAACGGAGGATCCGCGCCGGAGAAAGACCGCGCTGACTCTGGGCGTGGGCGTGTCGCTGGGGCTGCTGTTCTATTTCAAATACTTTTCCTTCGCGCTGCAGAACCTCGCGGCGCTTTTTTCGCTTGAGCCCGCCGTGCCGCAGATCCGTCTGCCGATCGGCATCTCCTTCTACACCTTCCAGGTGCTCACCTACACGGTGGACGTATACCGCGGCAAGGCAGGCGCGCAGAAGAGCTTTCCGAAGCTCCTGCTCTACGTCAGCTGCTTCCCGCAGCTGATCGCCGGCCCCATCGTGCAGTACGCCGACGTCGCCGCGCAGCTCGACGAGCGGAAGACCTCGGTGACGGATTTCAGCGAGGGGATCGAGCGCTTCGTCGTCGGCCTGGCGAAAAAGGTGCTGCTGGCCAACGTCTGCGGCGCGGCGGTCGAGGCGCTGCCCGGCGGCGGCGCGTCGAGCCTCGTCGGCGCGTGGTATCACGCTTTTCTTTACACGCTGCAGATCTATTTCGATTTCTCGGCCTATTCCGACATGGCCATCGGCCTGGGGCGCGTGCTCGGCTTCCGCTATAAGGAAAACTTCAACTACCCCTACGTCTCCCTCTCGGCCACGGAGTTCTGGCGGCGCTGGCATATCTCGCTGGGCAGCTTCTTCCGCGACTATGTCTACATCCCCCTGGGCGGCAACCGCCGCGGCGCGGCGCGCACCGCGCTCAACCTGCTCGTCGTCTGGGCGCTGACCGGCCTGTGGCACGGCGCGGCCTGGAACTTCGTGCTTTGGGGCCTGTACTTCGGCGTGCTGCTGATCCTGGAGCGTTTCGTGCTCAAAAACCTGATCGAAAAAACGCCGAAGGCGATCCGCTGGATCCTCACCTTCGCGATCGCCGTCGTCGGCTGGGCGATCTTCTACGAGACCGATCTGCACGCGCTCGCCGGTACGCTGCGGGCTCTCCTGGGCTATGCGTACGATCCCACCGCAGGCAGGACCGCGCTGCCGCTGCTGGACGAGGCCGCGCGCAAGGTCGTCCGGCAATACTCCGTTTTTCCGCTGCTCGCCTTCATCTGCTCGCTGCCCGTCGTGCCGGCGGCGAAGAAGGCGCTGCTTGCGCGGGAGAAAGGCGAAAAGCTCGTCTCCGCCGCGCGCGCCGTTTCCACGGCGCTGCTCTACGCGCTCTGTCTCATGTTCCTCGTCGGGCAGAGCTACAACCCCTTCATCTATTTCCGCTTCTGATCGGACGGACGGCATGAAAAAGTATCTGCGCTTTGCTGAAAACTACATCCTGCTGCTCGCCTCAGCGACGCTGGGGCTGTTTCTGCTGCTCTTCGCACCGAAGGACGGCGGTGTGTCCGAGACGGAGAACCGCGCGCTGCAGGCCTTCCCGGAGGCGAGCGCGTCCGCCGTGCTCTCCGGGACCTTTATGGACGAATTCGAGAGCTTCCTCTCCGACACCTTTCCCGCCCGCGAGAGGATGATCGCGCTCTCCGACGCGATGATGGGCCTGTTCGGAAAGGCCGACGCGCAGGAGGAGGCGAAAAAGCTCTTCCTCGAGGAGCAGGGCCTCGCCGGAGACGAAGCGCCGGCGAGCGTCTCCCCGGAAGCGGAGAGCCCCGCCGCCGAAGGATCGGCCGCGGAGCCGGCCGACGCGTTCACCGACGCGCCCGCCGCCGAGGCCAGGGGCGCGGCGCTGTGGCAGGAGCGCTTCGACGGCAGCCGCGCGATCGTCGAGGAATACAGCGCGGAGCGCGTGGCCGACCTTGCGCGCGTGCTGGACCTCTATCGCGGCGCGCTGCCGGAGGACGGGAACATCTTCTTCATCCACGTCCCCGCCTCGGACGTGGCCAACGCCGTCTTCGACAACCGCCGCTACGCGGACTGGGGCGACGATCTCGACGAGGCGCTGCAGCCCCTCGTCACGCCGGGCGTGCGGATCTACAACGCCACCAAGATCCTCGAGCCCTTCGAAAACGACGGGCCGATGTTCTCCAGCGGCGATCTGCACTGGTATGTCAAAACGGCCTGGCGGACCTCCAACGCTTTTCTTTCCGACCTCGGCTACGCGCCGACGGACTTCTACGATTACAAATACTATCTTCGCTACAGCCTGGACAGGGGGCCGTATACGCCCGAGCAGCTGCGGAGCATGACGCTCGAACGGGAAAACCTGATGGTGCCGCTCGTCCTCGCGCCGGTGAAGACCTCGCTGATCGAGGATCTGACGCGGCGCACGCCCTCGGACGCGTACGACTTCAAGCATCACGGCTATACGATGTATCTCGGCGGCGCGAAGGGGCCCTACCGTCTGTTCGAGACGGGCTTCCACACCGGGAGAAGGGCGCTGATCATTTCCGACAGCTACGCCTTCGCCATGGCCTACTATCTCTTCCCGTACTACGACGCGGTCCTGCAGACGGATCTGCGCCACGCGAACTACGACGTCCCCGGCGTGGGCGCGAGCATCCGGGAGTACATGCGGCAGTACGAGATCGACGACATCTATCTCGTCACCTGCCATTGGACCTCGCTCAACGGTCCGGTCTTCACCTGGCGGCTCGAGCGGTTTTTGGACTCCGCGCCGCAGGAGGGTTGAGGTGAGCGCCATGAATGAGAGAAAAAAGATCCTTGCGGCGATCCTGGCCGCGACGCTCGTTTTCGCGTTGACGCTTGCCCTCATCTTCTCCCTGTCCGCGGCCGCGAAAAAAAGTCTCCCCGGCCGGATCGAGGCCGCTCTGGAAAAGGGCGACGCATCCGAAGCGGAAAGGCTGATCGCGCGCCTCTCGGACGGCGAAGAAAAGACGGCCTTTGAAAACCGCCTCCGCCTCTCGGAGGCGGAGGCGCTCCTCGAAAGCGGGGAATTCCGCGCCGCCGCCGCGCTCTACGCCGCGCTCGGCGACAGCGCCGGCGCGGAGGAGGGCTGCCGGGAGGCGCTCTACCGCCTGGCCGGGCAGGAGCTTGCCTGCGGCGACTACGACACGGCGCAGCGGCGCTTCGAGGCGCTTGGCTCTTACCGCGACGCCGCGGAGATGGCCCGCCGCGCACAGATGGCAAAGGCGGAGGCGCTCGTGACCGAGGGACGGATCTGCGACGCCTTCCTGCTGCTGTACCGGCTGCGCGACGAGCCCGAGGCGCGCGAGCGCGCGCTCGCGCTGGCGGAGGAGATCTGCGGCAGCCGCGACCTCGAAGCCGCCTTCGCCGCGGCGCAAAACCTCTCGAGCGGGGAGCTCGCGCGGCGCGCGGAGCTCAAGGCGCGGCGCGAGGCCCTGCCGCGCGGGATCGTCGACGTCGGCTTTTTCCACACGCTTGCCCTGAAGGCCGACGGCACGGTCCTCGCCTGCGGCGACGACAGCTTCGGCCAATGCGGCGTGGAAAAATGGCAAAGGGTCAGGGCGGTCTGCGCCGGGGCCTACCACAGCGCCGCCCTCTTCGCCGACGGCACGGTCGCCGCGGTCGGCCGGAACGACGAGGGCCAGTGCGAGACGGCCGACTGGCGCGATATCATTGCGATCGCGGCCGCGGACTACGCCACCTTCGGCCTGAAGGCCGACGGCAGCGTCGTCTGCTGCGGCTACAACGACTACTACATGCTTCCGGACTGGCCGAAGGTCACGGCGATCGCCGGCGGCTCCTATGCGCTCGCCGCGTTGCGCGCCGACGGCACGGCCCTGCTCTCGCATGAGAGCGCGCGCTCGGACGAGCTGACGGAGCTGGTCGATATCGCCGTGAACACCGGCTTCGCGGTGGGGCTGCGCGCCGACGGCACGGCCGTCTGCGCCGCGGCGGATCTCTCTGCCTGGCATGAGCTCGTCGCCGTCGACGCCTCGGCCAACGCGGTCCTCGGCCTCGACGCGCAGGGCGCGGTCCACGCGCATTTCTTCCGCGCAGGGGCGGGGGAGGACTTCTCCGCGCCGGACGGCGTCGTCGCGATGGCCGCGGGCGGGACGCACTGCGTCTTCGTCCGCTCCGACGGGACGCTCGCGGCCTGGGGCGAGAACGGACACGGCGAGTGTGAAGTCGCCGACTGGGATCTGTTCTGAAAAAACAAGAAAGCGCGGACGGGAAAGCCCCGTCCGCGCTTTTGCGTCGTGTGTTCAGATGCCCTGGGTGAAATCCGCCCAGCTGCGGTGCATGTAGGTCGTCAGCGGGATCGGCGTGCCGATGAAGCGCCGGTCCAGCCCCTCGTCCCGCAGGAATTCGTCGAGATATGCCGGCAGGCCCGTCGTGTGCACGATCGGGATGCCGCTCATCTCGCTCGCGGCCTTGACGACCGGATAGCCGTCGCGCAGATCCTGCGCGCTGGCCCAGGCCTGCAGGTTGGAGTTGTGGACGAAGCCCGTGACCGTCTGGCGGGCGAAGCCCTCCATGTCCGCCTTGAGCTTGAGGATCTTTTCCGGCGTCTCGGACATCGGCCGGCGTACGTTGATGATGTCGTAGACCTCCAGCTGTCCCGGCTCGAGCGCGGCGAAATCGCTGTGATAGCGCGCCAGCGACATCGCGCCCGCGGGGTCGCCGCCGACGTCGAAGACGACCAGGTCCCAGTCCTGCGCGAAGGCCGAGCCGACGGCGGCGCTCATGTTGGTCTGCGTCAGACCCGCGCCGGCGAAGGTGGGGGAGACGAGGTTGATCTTTTTCTCGTCCAGCAGCTTGACATGGTCGGACATGCGGAAATAGTCGTTGATCTTGTCCAGGTCGATGACCTGGGTGCGCTTGCCCTCCGCCGCGGCGCGCACGGCCATGTTCAGCGCGATCTCCGTCTTGCCGGAGCCGTAGTTCCCGATGAGGATGATGATCTTTTTCATGTCTCTCGCCTCCGGGGAATACTATAATGATCATATGGCGAAAAGCGTTTTGGCTTTTCGCCATCATATAGTCATTATAAAACTTTTGCCCCGTTTGTAAAGCCCCGGGGGAGGGAAGTATTGAGAAACGCGGCGCGTTATGATATAATCCTTGCATCGAAAAGCTCTTTCGCGTAAAAAGGAGACAGCAAACATGAAACTGGGGATCGTAGGTCTGCCGAACGTCGGCAAGACGACGCTTTTCAACGCGCTCACCGGCTCGAAGGCCGAGACGGGCGCCTATACCGTGGCCGGGGCGAAGCCCAACGTCGGCGTGGCGAAGGTGCCCGACGAGCGGCTCGACTGGCTGGCGGAGTACTACCACCCGAAGAAATACAGCCCCGCGACGATCGAATTCGTCGATATCCCGGGCGTGGCGAGCGGCGGCAAGGGGCGCGAGGCCTTCCAGGCCATCCGCCAGGTCGACGCGCTCGTCGAGGTCGTGCGCTGCTTCGACGACGAGGCCATCTTCCTCGAGAAGGCCGACGCCGTGCGCGACGCCTCGGACTTCGAGCTCGAGCTCATCCTCGCCGACATCGAGATCGTCGAGCGCAGGCTCGACCGCGCGAAGAAGAACGCCAAAAGCGGGGACAAGAAATACAAGCGCGAGGTCGAAATGTGCGAGGCGCTGATCGCGCACCTCGAGGAGGAGAAGCCCGCGCGCGACTTCGACTTTTCCGACGAGGATCAGGACATCCTGACCGACGGCGGCCTGCTGACCGTCAAGCCCGTGATCTACGCCGCGAACATGGACGAGAACGGCATGGCCGCCTATTCCGACGACGCCAACTTCAAGGCCCTCGCCGCCCACGCGGCAAAGCAGGGCGCGGCGGTGCTGCCCGTGGCGGCCAAGTTCGAGGAGGATATCGCCGAGCTCGATCCCGAGGAGGCCGAGATGTTCATGGCCGACCTCGGCCTGACCGAGACGGGGCTCGACCGTCTGATCAAGACCTCCTACGACCTGCTCGGCTACATCTCCTTCCTCACGGCCGGCGAGGACGACGTCCACGCCTGGACGATCGTGAAGGGCACCAAGGCCCCGAAGGCCGCCGGCAAGATCCACACCGATATCGAGCGCGGCTTCATCCGCGCCGAGATCGTCGCCTTCGAGGACCTCAAGGCCTGCGGCAGCATGGCCGCGGCGAAGGAAAAGGGCCTGTTCCGTCTCGAGGGCAAGGACTACGTCATGGCCGACGGCGACGTGACGATGTTCAGATTCAATGTCTGAATTCCTCTTGGCTTCCCCCATCGGGGGAAGTGGCGCAAAGCGCCGATAGGGGGCTGCGGATTCGCATGCCCCTTCCGGCAGCGCGCGGCGCAGCCACCTCCCCCGGAGGGGGAGGCAGATTATCCGCTCTGAAAGATAGGAGGAGACCTCCATGCTCCCAAGCGATCCGATGATCTTATTGAGCTACGTCAACACCAAGCTGCGCGACGAGTACGATTCCCTCGCCGCGCTCTGCGAGGATCTCGATCTCGACGAGGCCGCGCTGAAAGAAAGACTTGCCGCCGTCGGCTTCGTTTACGACGCCGGGCGGAACAGATTTGCCTGAATTTTGCATTTTTCCGCCTTGACAGGGCAGAATAAAGCTGATACACTCCGGTATATCAAAGGCTTTGACGGAGAAGACCGTTTTCAAAGGCATCCGGACAGAGAGAGCCGCCGCTTGGCTGAGAGCGGCTCACGGATCGGAAAGCGGCCACCGCTCCCGAGCCGGAGGGAGAAAATGCCCTCCCGCGCGGCGCGCGTTACGCGCATGAATGAGTGAAAGTTCAAGGTGGGACCGTGCTTTTCTAATGAAAAGGCACCCTTGGCGCATCTTTACGGGAAGCGCCATGGGTGCTTTCGTTTTGGGAGGAGAAAGAAATGAAGATCATCTACAAGGACGGCCATGTGGGCGAGTGCCCGCAGGAGGAAGAGCTGCACGTCATCCGCCACACGGCGGCGCACGTGATGGCTCAGGCCATCAAGCGCCTGTACCCGCAGGCGGACTTCGCCTTCGGTCCCGCGACGCAGAACGGCTTTTACTACGACGTCGACCTCGGCGATCAGAAGCTCGGGCCCGAGGATCTCGAGGCCATCGAGAAGGAAATGAAGAAGATCGTCAAGGAAAACCTGCCGATCAAGGCCTTCGTCCTCAACCGCGAGGATTCCAAAAAGCTCATGGCCGAGCGCGGCGAGAACTACAAGATCGAGCACATGGACGACCTCGCCGATGAGAGCGAGTTCAGCTTCTTCCAGCAGGGCGAGTACGTCGACATGTGCCTCGGACCGCACCTGACCTACACCAAGGCCCTCAAGGCCTTCAAGGTCACGCAGCAGTCGGGCGCCTACTGGAAGGACGACAGCAGCAACAAGATGCTCACGCGCATCAACGGCGTGGCCTTCCGCACGCAGCAGGAGCTCGACGAGTACCTCGTCAAGCTAGAGGAAGCCAAAAAGCGCGACCACCGCAAGCTGGGCCGCGAGCTGGGGCTCTTCGCCTTCCGCGACGAGGCGCCGGGCTTCCCCTTCTACCTGCCCAAGGGCATGGTGCTGCGCAACACGCTCATCGACTACTGGCGCGAGGTCCACAAGAAGTGGGACTACGTCGAGATCTCGACTCCGCAGATCATGCGCCGCACGCTGTGGGAGACCTCCGGCCACTGGGATCACTATAAGGACAACATGTACACCACCGTCATCGACGGCGAGGATTTCGCGATCAAGCCCATGAACTGCCCCGGCAGCATCCTGGTCTACGATCTCGAGCCGCACTCCTACCGCGACCTGCCCCTGCGCTACAGCGAGCTTGGCCTCGTGCACCGGCACGAGCTCTCCGGCGCGCTGCACGGCATGTTCCGCGTCCGCTGCTTCACGCAGGACGACGCGCACATCCTCCTCGCGCCCGAGCAGATCAAGGACGAGGTCATCCGCATCGCGCGTCTCTTCGACGAGGTCTACTCCCTCTTCGGCCTGCCCTACACGATCGAGCTCTCCACCATGCCGGAGGACCACATCGGCTCGGTCGAGGACTGGGACGTCGCCACGGCCGCGCTGGCCGACGCGATCACCAGCATCGGCAAGGAGTATATCATCAACCCGGGCGACGGCGCCTTCTACGGCCCGAAGCTGGACTTCCATATCCAGGATTCGCTGGGGCGCACCTGGCAGTGCGGCACGATCCAGCTCGACTACCAGCTGCCCGGCCGCTTTGATCTCGAGTACGTCGGCGCCGACGGCGCGAAGCACTGCCCCGTCATGATCCACCGCGTGGTCTTCGGCTCGATCGAGCGCTTCATCGGCGTCATCACCGAGCATTTCGCCGGCGCCTTCCCGACCTGGCTCAGCCCCGTGCAGGCCACGGTTCTGCCCATCACCGACCGCAGCGCCGAGTGGGCGAAGGAAGTCCTCGCGAAGCTCGAGCAGAGCGGCGTGCGCGCCGAGATCGACCTGCGCAACGAAAAGATCGGCTACAAGATCCGCGAGGCGCAGATGCAGAAGATCCCCTACATGCTCGTCGTCGGCGACAAGGAAGCCGAGAGCGGCTCCGTCGCCGTCCGTACCCGCACGGGCGAGGACCTCGGCGCGATGCCGCTGGACGAGTTCCTCGCGAAGGTCGGCAAAGAGATCCGCGAGCGCGTCGGCTGAGATCAGCACGCATATTTTTCGAAGATCCTCACAGACTTTTCTGTGAGGATCTTTTTATTTTGAGGTGATCTGACATGAGCAAAAAACAAAAAAAGCTGCTGCTCGCGCTCGCCGTGCTCTTCGCGGTGAACATGCTCGCCGTCGCGCTCGTCACCGGCGCGCACGCCGATCTGTACAAGCGCGGCGCCAGCGGCGCGACCGTGACCGAGATCCAGCGGCGATTGAAGGCCTGGGGCTATTATTCCGGCGCGGTCGACGGGATCTACGGCAGCCGCACCGAGGCGGCCGTGCGCTGGTTCCAGCGCAAAAACGGGCTCTCCGCCGACGGGCAGGTCGGCGACCTGACGCTCGCCGCGCTCGGCATTCCCTCCTCCGGCGGCGGAGGCGGCTCGAGGGGCGGCAGCTACGACGGCGACGTGCAGCTGCTCGCACGCATCATCTCCGCCGAGGCGCGCGGCGAGCCCTACCAGGGTCAGGTCGCGGTCGGCGCGGTCGTGCTCAACCGCGTGCGCCATCCCTCCTTCCCGGACACGCTCGCGGGCGTGATCTACCAGACCGACGCCTTCACCGCCGTCTCCGACGGCCAGTTCGACCAGCCCGTCGCCGAGAGCGCCTACCGCGCCGCGCAGGACGCGCTGAACGGCAGCGACCCCAGCGGCGGCGCGCTGTACTACTTCAACCCCGCCACCGCCACCAGCGCCTGGATCTGGTCGCGTCCGCTGATCGTCACGATCGGGAACCACCGCTTCTGCGCCTGATACGGGACAGACTTCGTCGCTTTATTCACAATTCTTTATTGAAAAGCAAAATATTATAAGGTATAATTTCCCCAAAGAATTCTTTGGAGGACAAGGGCATGTCATACTGCAAGAAATGCGGCGCCTATATCCCGGACGGGCAGGAGATCTGCCTGGCCTGCGGCTTTGACGAAGCGGGCGAAAAGAAAAAGCAGGACGGAGCGTCCGCCTACGCCTACGCGCCGCAGAGCGAGCAGGAGCGCAAAAGCGAGGCCGACGCGCGCAAACGCGCCGAGCAGCGCCGCCGCGAGCAGCAGGAGATGAACCGCAAGTGGGCCGAGAGCGAGCAGCGCCGCCGCCAGCAGCAGGAGGATTTCCGCCGCAGCCAGGAGGAGGCCGCCCGCCGCAGCGCCGAGTGGGACAGCGAGCGCACGACGAACGAGGACGGTTTTTACCGCATCCACCGCGCCGCCGACAGCACCGCAAACTTTATCCGCAGCAACGCGACGGAGAGCCGCCTGCTTTCCTATCTGTCGTATATCAGCTTCCTCTGCTTCCTGCCCTCGCTTCTCGGCGTGACCGATCCCTTTACCCGCTTCCACGCCAAGCAGGGGCGCAAGCTGTTCTTCGCCTCGCTGATCCTCAGCTGGATCCCCGGCCTGAACGCCGTCGCCTGGCTCGCGGAGATCGTTCTCACGGTCACCGGCATCCGCAACGTCTCCAACGGCGAGATGAAGGAGCTGCCCATCGTCGGCCATATCGGCGAGCCGTAAAAAAACGCAAAAAGCTTTTTCGCGGCGGTCCGGAGCGGGAGAACTGCTCCGGGCCGCTTTTTCGCGCCTTTTCGCCGCTGATCTTATGTCAATCCGCCCCGCCCGTTTTGTTACTTTTGACGGAAGCCCTTGCGTATTTTGTGTTGAAACGACGGGGAAAACCACAAGATTTTGGTGCCGGAAAAATTTCTCAAAAAAGCATCAAAAAAGCGTTGACAAGTTCCAAAGCAGGTGCTATATTACGACTTACCCGAGCAAAACTCGGGTAGATCGACCATGTCGGAAAAGCTTTTTTCGTCGTTCAAAAATGATAAAAAAAGCTTGACATGGCAATCCCGCTGTGCTATATTAATCAAGCTGCCCCCTGAAAGGGGAGGCGGGGATGTACCTTGAAAATTGAACAATGTAAGAACAGCTTATGCAAAAATAAGCACCAAAGA
>JBGUZD010000011.1:0-27448 GCA_045222695.1 Candidatus Limivicinus sp. | reverse complement strand
TTTTTAGAATCATTCGCTGCCAAACT
Source organism: Candidatus Limivicinus sp. (assembly GCA_045222695.1). Classification (GTDB taxonomy): domain Bacteria; phylum Bacillota; class Clostridia; order Oscillospirales; family Oscillospiraceae; genus Limivicinus. Next base: position 27,422 of record JBGUZD010000011.1, on the reverse strand, counting down.
TGTCGTTTGGCAGCGAAATCAATCGAATCCTCGATTGATTTCGCCATCCGATGATCATTATAAGGACAGCATTGAAATCCGGCCGATTTCATGCTATAGTAACCACATCAAAAAGCCCATATCAAACTGGTAAAGCATTCCTGTTAATCGTCCAAGCCGCTGTAAACAGCCCCAACAATTTGGACCTGTGATAGCCGCTTTGATCGCTTTTTGATAGCAAAAGTCCGTGGACCCCATGGGTTGAGGATAATGGGAATCAAACGGAGTCACGTCGAGACAAATCTCCTAAACAAAAGCAGTTAAAGTCGGGATTTGCCTGGCGAATACGAGTAATGGTGAATGTCCGCTTACGCTGCCCTTTAACGTCCTGCCGACACGTTTGATGAACGAGCCGACAGGACGCGCTGAGAGATGACGCAACGACATAGCAAAACGAAAAAAGTGGCCTTGCAGCTGCGGAAACGCTGTAGTTGCAAGGCTTCTTTCATACCCTGACGCTTTGACAAGCCCGAGAAGCGGCCGCAGAACTTATCCCAAAACCCGGTCGGCCTTCGCGGACCTGCCGGAAAAAGACGACGGCGTTTTTCACTTTACAAAGCAGTGTGACACAAGTGTGCGATACGGCATGATAGTGTATACATCAGAAACAAGAGCAACGAATGAAAAGGCCGATGTAAAACACACAAAATCAAGATGCCGATGGGCAGGAAAGGGTAAAAAAATGACGGACAAGATCAACGATAATATGGTAGTCGGCAGAAAAAACAACTCATCTGAGGAGGAAAAAACAATGAACAGGCTCAAGCTCTCTGATCTTGAAATGGTATCCGGCGGTGTACTCGATAATGATTACATTGATTATCTGACAAGGGTTATTTTTTATGCAAAAAGGGCAGATAAGACTCTGGAACAGGTTCTTTCCGATCTGCGTGATCGCAACTGCACGCAGGAAGCGCTGGATTATGTAGCTGCCCACTGGTAAAGCCCCATGCAATCATGACAACTCATCGGGGCTGTGCTGCCGGTTTGAGATCAGGATGGCAGGCAAGAGTTTTGCACGGACATTCTTGACTGCTTTTGCCCTTGCAAAGACGGCGCAGGTGTTCTATGATGATAAGCGGAATCATGAAAAGGAACTCATAAACGGGCTGCTGCGGTTTGGCTTTACGCGTTTCAACGACAACGGCATGGATAGCTGCCTGACGGCAAAAGTCCAAAGACCACAAGGGTTGAGGATAACGGGCGTCATTCGGAGTGAAGACAGGCCAAGACTCCTGAACAAAAACAGTTGAAGACAGCTTTGGCTTGGCGAATACGAATGAAAAAAGACGCCGCGGGCCGCGATGAACGGCCCGCGGCGCTTCGCGGAGCGGACATGGAAGGAAACAAAAGGAAAAACCGGCGCAAAAAAGGATGGCTGATCGCCGCGGCGCTGCTGGGGCTGCTCGCGGCCGCTTTTGCCCTCTGGGCCGCCGGGTACTACCGCGCGGACGACAAGGCGCTCGCGGCCCTCGTCCCGGACGGGACGGTGTCCGTCGCGCGGACGGACTACGGCTGGCTCTTCGACGGCCCGGGGACGGACGCTGCGCTAATCTTCTATCCCGGCGCCAGGGTCGAGGAGACGGCCTACGCCCCGCTGCTGAGGCAGCTTGCGGAAAAGGGCACGGACGTCTGCCTGCTGCGGGCGCCGCTGCACCTGGCCTTTTTCGACATGGACCGCGCCGAGAGCGTGCGGAAGGAATACGATTACGCGCGGTGCTACGTCGGCGGGCACTCGCTCGGCGGCGCCTGCGCGGCGATCTGCGCCTCGCGGCATCCCGGGGACTTCGCGGGCGTGGTGCTGCTGGCGGCCTATCCGACGAAGACGCTGGACGGAGACATGACGGAGCTCACGCTCTACGGCACGGAGGACGGCGTGCTCGACCGCGCGCGGCTCGAGGCGGGGCGGCGCTATGCCCCGGACAGGAGCGCGGAGCTCGTCATCGAGGGCGGCAACCACGCCCAGTTCGGCAGCTACGGCAGGCAGCGCGGCGACGGCGAGGCGGTCATCCCGCCCGAGGAGCAATGGACGCAGGCCGCGGACTTCATCGCCGCGGAGCTCGACAGGGCGGCGTAAGAGAAAAAAAGAGGACGGCCCGCTTCCCGAAAAGGAAGCGGGCCGTCCGCTGTTCTTTTCCGTATCAGCCGACGTAGGCCATCAGCAGCTCGTAGGTGGCGCGCAGGCCGTCGAGGTGCGTGCGCTCATAGCCGTGGCTGTTGGAGGTGCCGGGGCCGATGGCCGCGTGGCGCAGGTCGTGCCCGGCGAGGATGCTGCCGTCGCAGTCCGTGCCGTAGTGCGGCGTGAACACGTCCATCACATAGTCCACGCCCGCGGCGATCGCCGCCTCGCGCAGCTCGCAGCTCATGCCCCAGTGATAGGGGAAGCGCGAGTCCTTGGCGAAGATCGACACCTTGCGCTCGTCGGAGTTCTGGTCCGGCCCGGTGGGGGCGATGTCGATCGCGAGGATGTCCTTCACGCCCTCGGGCAGCCAGGTCGTGCCGTGGCCGATCTCCTCGAACATCGCGAAATAGGCCAGCACGCGGCGGCGCGGGGGCAGCGTGCGCTCGCGCAGGGCGCGGATCGCCGTAAGCAGCACGGCGGCGCAGGCCTTGTCGTCGACGAAGCGCGACTTGAGATAGCCGTTGGAGAAGCTGCAGCGCGGCTCGAGCGCGATGATATCGCCCGTTTCCACGCCGAGCGCGCGGGTCTCCGCGGCGGTCCTGACGTTCTCGTCGAGCACGACGCAGACGTTGGTGCGAAAATCGGGGGGCGTGACGCGCAGCTCCTCCTCCGTCACATGGATCGAGTTCGGCGTGCGGCAGACCGTGCCGGTGAACACCCGGCCGTCGCGCGTGTGGACGCGCACGTTCTCGCCCATGCAGTAGAAGGGGTAGAGCCCGCCCACGGGGCAGACGTTCAGCGTGCCGTCGGCGTTGAGGTGGCGCACCATCAGCCCGATGTCGTCGAGATGGGCCGTGACGGCCAGCGTGTCGCCCTCGCCGCCGAGATCGGCGATCACGCCGCCCTTGTGCAGCAGCGTGTACGGCACGCCGAGATCGTCCAGCATCCCGCAGACGAGCGATTGGATCTGCTCGTACTGGCCGGTCGTGCTGTCCGTCCCGAGCAGCTTTTCAAAAGTCTCAAGGCAGTATTTTTCGTCGAACATGATGTGTTTCTCTCTTCCTGTCTGTTTTCGGATAAGGACATTGTAGCCCTCCGCGCCGCGGATTGCAAGGGCATGATGATGCCCGACAGAAAGCGCTCTGTCGGGCATTGCCTTATACCAGCGCGAGCTCGCCGAAGTATTCCGGCCGGTGGAAGTCCGGCTCCCCGGTCAGGACGGGGCTCCACATGCCGTAGTGGGGGAAGGCGGCGTCGTCGCCGCATTTGTAAAAATTGCCGCGCAGCACGTCGCCCGGGACGAACTCGGCCTTGCCGAAGAGGCTCTTGATCGTCGCGAGCGGGATGAAGATCTCCGCGCGCCAGAGCTCCGGCTGCAGCTCGGTCTCCACGCGCGGGCGCTCGAGCTCCGGCGGGAGGGGACGCCGCCCGGCGCGGCCGGGCCCGAACTTGGCGTGCAGCGTGCCGAGGGGATTGACCTCGAGGTTGAGATAGCCCTCGCCCCGCTCCGGCGCGAAGTTGACGAAGAATTCCAGGCAGCTGTCGCGGTACACCTCGCCGTCGGGGACGCGGCAGACGGCGCGCCGCGCCGTTTCCCAGCTCGTCAGCCGGACGAGGAAGCCGCGGCGGCGCACATGGACGAGCCGGGCCTCGGTGCGCGGCGTATAGCCGTTGTCCGTCCAGCGGAAGCAGTCCACGCGCGCGATCGGCGCGCCGGAGAGCTCCTCTTCGCGCTCGACCGTCGGGATCTCATAGCGTTCCATCTCCGCTCAGCCCCGCTTTCCGTCCGCGGCCTGCGCCGCGGCGCTCTCGGGCAGGTCGAGCTCGAGATAGCTCTCGACGATGTCCATGATCGTGTCGTCGCGCAGCGTGATCGAGATCTCGATGCGGCGGTTCTGCGCGCGGCCCTCGTCGGTGTCGTTGGAGGCGACCGGGCGCGTCGCGCCGTAGCCCGCGGCGCAGAAGTACCGCGCGTAATCGTTCAGCTCGCCCTTCTGCGCGCCGAGCAGATAGTTCAGCACCGCGTTGGCGCGCGCGGTGGAGAGCACGCGGTTCTCCGCGTCCGTGCCGATCGAGTCGGTGTGGCCGGAGATGATGATGCTGTCGACGTATCTGGCGTTTTCCTCGTCGGAGAGGAAGCTCTTGAACACCTCGACGAGGCGGTCGAGCGTCGGCTTCGCGGCCGGCTTGATCGCGGAGGAGCCGAAGTCGAAGAGCACGCCCTCGTCGAGCACGATCGCGCCGTTGTCGCCGATCGAGACCTTGCTCGCGTCGCCCATGACGGCCACGACGCTGTCGCGGATCTGCTCGAGGATCGACAGGCGCAGCACCGCGATGGTCTGCATGCGGCTGCGCATCTCCAGCAGCTCCTTGTCGGCGGCCTTGAGGTATTTCTCCTGCTCGCCGAGGAGCGCCTTCTGGTCGGCGAGGAGCTTGTCCTGCGCGGCCAGCTCGTCCTTCTGCGAGGCGAGCTCCTTCGTCTGCGCGGCCAGCTGCGCGCTCTGTTCGTCGAGCTTTCCCTTTTGCTCGTCGAGCGTCAGCTGCGCCTCGGCGAGGTCGATCGTCACGCGGTCAAGGTCGCTTTTGGCCTCGTCCACCTGCGTGAGCGTCAGCTCGAGCTGCGCGCGCGTGTCGGCGAGCACCTCCTGCGTGTTCTGCAGGTCGTTGCCGGTGATGAGGTTCTGGATGTAGCTCAGCAGCATCAGGAAGAACAGGATCAGCGCCACGGCCGACATCATGTCGGCGTAGGAGGGCCAGAAGCCCTGCTCGCCTTCGGCCGAGCGAACGAAGGCGCCGCTGCGTCCCCGATAGGTCCGTCTCATTTGCCGTCGCCTCCCATGCGGCGGTTGATCTCGCGCATCGCGCCGGAGAGATCGCGCACCGCGAGATCCATGCGCTCGACGCTGCCGCGCAGGTTGTAATCCACCTCCGAGAAGTCGTGGATGCCCTCCTTGAAGGTCGCGACGGCGGCGTTGAACCTGTCGACCTCCTCGGTGCAGACCGCGAGGCTCTTTTCAAAGGAGGCGGCGGAGCGCGCCGTGGTCTGGGCGTAGCTGGCCGAGGCCTCGGCGAGGGACTTGCGGATCTCTGCGGCGGAGGAGGCCATCGCCTCGATCATCTGGCGCACCAGGCCCGCGTCGCTTTTGGCCATGCCGCTCGCGAGCGTGGGGGCGACCTCGTTGTCGAGCCACAGCTCCAGCCGGGTCTCCAGCTTTTCGCGCGCGCTCTGCGGATTGAGGATCGTGCGCAGGATCGTCAGCAGGATCGAGCAGCCCGCGCCGACGAGCGAGGTGTAGAAGGCCACGCCCATGCCGGAGAGGGCCGAGAGCAGCCCGCCGCCGACGCTGTCGAGCACGCTGAGCCACTCGGAGGTGTTCGAGTAGCCGATGAGCTGCGTCAGCGAGACGACCGCGAGGCTCAGGCCCAGAAAGGTGCCGAAGAGACCGAGCGTGACGAAGAGCGACACGGCGTTGTTCAGATAGCGCTCGCCCAGCAGCAGGCCCGAGAGCCTGCGCCCCATCACGTCGGAGATGATCGCCGGTGTGTTCACGTCCGGACCGTATTTTTTATAGGCCGCCGCGAACTCCTCCAGCAGCGCGGCGCGGAAGCCGCGCCCGCTCTCGTCGCCGCCGTCGCCCTTCGCCTTGCCGGCGAGCAGGCGGTAGCGCGCGGAAAGCCAGAACAGCAGCACGACGGCCAGCGCGAAGAGCGCGAGGATCACCACGATCACGACGAGACCCGCGGTCGGCATGTTTTTCAGAGTGCTCAATGTCGTATCCTCCGTGTTTTTGAAAGATATCGGAAAAGCTTCCTTTATTCGACAATATAGAATAATTCTCCCGGGAAGGTGTGAACAAAGCGCAAATAATCGGGGCGCCGCAGGCGGCGCCCCGATCGTGGATTATGCGCTTTATTCCCGTTCGAGCTCTTTTTGCATCCGGCGCAGCTTGCCGCCGCAGTGGATGAAGAGATAGATGTACAGCGCGGTCATGACGCCGAAGAACCCCAGGAAGAAGCCGCTCGCGCCGTACATTCCGCCGTCGAGCGCGCGGAAGAGGTTGGGCAGCACGCAGGCAAAGAAGATCACCAGCAGCGGCAGCATGCGCGTCTGAACAACTTTTTTGACCATGTCGAGGCGGCTCTGATCGTCCGAGAAGAGCTCGCCCTCGGCCTCGTTCGCGAGCGCGTCGGCGCTTCTGCGCCAGTAGACCCAGCCCACGCAGCGCCCGCAGTTCTCCCAGCCGAACTCGCCCAGCATGCGCGCGTAGTCCTTTCCCTCGTCGTTGTTCGTGAAGTCGAGCCGGTAGATCACGTCCTCCGGCGCGCCCTTTTCGAACACGTAGAAGCAGGGCACGATCATCCGCTTGAGATGCAGCCCGCTCTTCGCCATCTCGCGCAGCCAGACTTCCTCTTCTTTAAAATCCGCGATCGTCCAGAAGGCGATCTTCGTCACCGTGTCAGCCATCGTATTTCTCCCCTCTGCTGTTTTGATACAGCCTTTCGATCCGCCGGAGTTCGCGCTCCAGCACTTCCTCGCCCAGCTCCGTGATGCGGTAGAGCCGGCGCTTTTCCTCCTCGCGGTCAAAGACGATCAGGCCGTCCTTTTCCATCTTCGAGAGCGTCCCGTACATCGTGCCCGCGCCGATCGCGAGCTCGCCGTTCGTCATCCATTCCACCTGCCGCGCGATGCCGTAGCCGTGCTGCGGCGTCTGCAGGCAGTAGAGGATGTAAAAGCCCGTCTCGGTCATCGGCACGTAGACGCGTTCGATCCTGTTGTCCATGCATTTCACCTCGATGTATCGCAGTTCGATATAATATATATCACGCCTCGATATATCTGTCAAGCCCTTTTTCAACTTTTTTGCAGTTTTTTTCAGCGCCGTCTTGTATGTGCCGAAGGCTTTGTGATAAAATGCTTCTGTTGAGAAAGTTCCCGCGCCCGCCGGCGCGGCCGAATCGAACGAAAGCATCAAGGAGGGGCACTATGAACGAACAGTTTCTGACCGGCTTTGAAGGGATCGTCGAAAAGGCGAAGAAGGTCGACCGCCCGATGCGCGTGGCCATCGCCGCCGCCGACGCCGAAAATATCCTTCGCGGCGCCTTCATGGCGCAGGACGCCGGCTTTGTCGAGCCGATCCTGATCGGCAACGAGCATAAGATCCGCGCCGTGCTCGAGCGCATCGGCCAGGCGGAGCGCGAGGTACAGGTCATCGACGCCTCCGGCGGCGACAGCTCGGTGCAGTTTGCCATCGAGATGATCAACTCCGGCGACGCGGACTGCCTGATGCGCGGCAATTCCAGCACGCGCGACTTCCTCATGCCCGTGCTGAACAAGTCCAACCACCTCATCAAGGAGGACGCGCTCGTCACGCACGTCGTGTTCCTCAAGGTCCCGGGGCTCGAGCGGCTGCTCGCCGTGTCGGACGTGACGCTGCTGATCAACCCGCCGATGGACGCGCGCAAGGAAGTCGTGAAGAACATGGTCAAGGCGCTCAACGCCTTTGACGTGAAGCACCCGAACATCGCGCTGCTGGCCCTGGTGGAGAAGCCCAGCTATCAGATGCGCGACACCGTCGAGGACCAGACCATGGTGCGCGAGAACAACATGCGCCCCTTCGCCGACTGCAACCTCGTCGGCCCGATCGCCTACGACCTGATCGTCAGCAAGGAGGCCGCGCGCCTCAAGGGCTACGAGTGCGACTGCTGCGGCGAGTTCGACGGCATCGTCGTGCCGAACCTCGCCACCGGCAACGTGATGATCAAGGTCCTGCAGCACAGCGCCGGCGCCGAAGGCTGCGGCGTGCTGGTCGGGGCGAAGATCCCCGTCGCCATCACCTCCCGCGCCGACGAGCCCGAGCAGTCCTTCTACTCGCTGGCCGCCTGCGCCGCGATGTGGGACGCCCCCGCGTACAAGAACATCTTCTGAGCGAGCCGCAAAACGACCGCCCCGGACTTTTTCAAGTCCGGGGCGGTTTTCTTTTCTTCGTTCAGTTCCGGCGGCGCGAGCGAGAGGCGAGGATGCGCATCGCCAGGTTGATGATGTCCAAATACAGCGCGCAGGCCGAGTCGATCGCGTTGTCGGCGGTGCAGGGCCGCTGCTGGGCGCGGGCCCAGTCGAAGCCGATGTAGCCGCAGAAGATCAGCGCGACGACGACGTTCATCCACTCGAAGCTGCGGTGGAAGAGGAACATCACCAGCTCCGCGGCGAGCGTGAGCAGCAGCGCGCCGAGCAGGCAGGGCCCCATCCGGGAGAAGAGCTCCGGCTTGCGGTTCGACAGCAGGAGCATGCCGGCCGTGACGGCGGCCGTGATCTGAAAGGTCTCGCGCACGGCCTGCGCGCCCGCGTCCGCGATCAGCATCGAGAGCACCAGCCCCAGCGGCAGCACCACCAGGTTGTAGCCCACGAAGCTCCAGATCGGCTTCTGCGAGCGGGTGTTGATGAGGATCCCCGTGAAGGCCAGGACCACATAGGCGATCGTGACGGCCCCATAGGGCAGCTGCGCGGCGGCGCGGCCGAAGAGGACGCAGAAGAGGATGTTCATCAGAAAGCCCCACAGCAGCGTCCCGCCGAGGATCAGATTGTAGCGCTCGCGCGTGACGGCGAAGTCCCGCGTCAGGCTCGGCGTCTCAGAGAGCTCCCCGAGCGGGACGGAGACGGCTGCGGCGTCCGAAAAGGCCTGCGCGCCGCGCAGCGCGGCGGACAGATCCGCGGCCTGCTGCGCCGAAAGCGGCGCGCCGCAGCTCTGACAGAATCTTTCGCCGGGGCGGACCTCCGCCCCGCAGTGCTGACAATACATGGTCTTACCCCCTTTTCACGCGCACGAGCAGCAGCTTTCCCTCTCCCACGCGGATGCGCGCGGTCTTGCCGGGAAGGGGCTCGTTGCTCACGCCGAGCGAGCTGTCCGGCTCGAGCGAAGCGCCGCGCAGCGGGAACTTCGCGTCCGTGACGCATACGTCCCTCGCCGCGCCGCCGAGCGGCAGCAGCGAGAAATACGGAAACGCGTCCGAAACCTCCGCCTCCTCCGAGACGATCTCCGTCTCGGAATAGCCGTCGACGAGCAGCGCCTTCGCCCCCGCGCCCTCGAGCATCCGCATCAGGGCGAGGTTGCCCAGCGTGTGGTCGAGCCGCGCGCCGGTCATGCCCAGCAGCAGGAAGTCCCGGAAGCCGCGGCGCAGCGCCTCCTTCGCGGCGAAAAAGCTGTCGGTGTCGTCCTTGACGCGCGGCAGCACGATCGTCTCGGCCGCCGCGTGCGGGTCCTCGTGCGAATCGAAGTCGCCCACGATCAGATCCGGCGCGCGGCCGAGCGCTTTTTCGTGCCGCAGAGCGCAGTCGCAGTAGATCATATAGTCGTCCGCGCGCAGATACGCGCGCAGCTCTTCCGCCCGCTCGATCGGCGCGCCGCCGACGATCACACAGCGTCTCATGCCTTGTTCTCCCTCTCCGTCACGCTTCATCCGCCAGCGCCTCGACCGCGGCGCGCAGCGCGCCGGCGCGGGAGGTATCCTCCCACTTCACGCCCAGGTCCTCGCGGCCCATGTGGCCGTAGGCGGCAAGGGAGCGGTAGATCGGACGGCGCAGCTCGAGATCGCGGATGATGGCCGTGGGGCGCAGGTCGAAGACCTTTTCCACCGCCTCGGCGAGCAGCGCGTCGCCGACCGTGCCGGTGCCGTAGGTCTCGACGAGCACGGACACGGGCCGCGCCACGCCGATGGCGTAGGCCAGCTGCACCAGGCAGCGGTCCGCCAGGCCCGCGGCCACGACGGTCTTGGCCACCCAGCGGGCGGCGTAGGCCGCGCTGCGGTCCACCTTCGTCGGGTCCTTGCCGGAGAAGGCGCCGCCGCCGTGCGGGGCGCTGCCGCCGTAGGTGTCCACGATGATCTTGCGCCCGGTCAGACCGGAGTCGCCCTGCGGGCCGCCGATGACGAAGCGGCCGGTGGGGTTGATGTAGTATTTTGTGTTCCCGTCGAGCAGCTCCGCGGGGATGACGGGGCGCACGACCTGCTCGAGCATGTCGCGGCGGATCATGTCGAGGGTCGCCTCCGGGGCGTGCTGGGTCGAGATCACGATCGTGTCGACGCGCACGGGTCTGCGCCGCTCGTCGTACTCGACGGTGACCTGGGTCTTGCCGTCGGGCCGCAGATAGTCGACCAGCCCGCTCCTGCGCACCTCGGCGAGGCGGCGGGCCAGGGCGTGCGCCAGCGAGATCGGCAGGGGCATGAGCTCCGGCGTCTCGCGGCAGGCGTAGCCGAACATCATGCCCTGGTCGCCCGCGCCGTTCTGCAGCTCGTCGGCTCCGGCCTGCCTGCTCTCGAGCGATCTGTCCACGCCGAGGGCGATGTCGCCGGACTGCTCGTCGATGTTCGTGATGATGCCGCAGGTGTCGCAGTCGAAGCCGTACTTCGCGCGGTCGTAGCCGATCGAGCGGACGACCTCGCGGGTGATTTTCGGGATGTCGACGTAGCAGCTGGTCGAGATCTCGCCCATGATGTGGACGAGACCCGTGGAAACGCAGGTCTCGCAGGCGACGCGGCCGTTGGGATCCTGCTCGAGGATCGCGTCGAGCACCGCGTCGGAGATCTGGTCGCAGATCTTGTCGGGATGCCCCTCGGTGACGGATTCGGAAGTAAAAAGATAATGGCTCATAGATAAAACCTTTCTTATTTTCAAATAAAGGGATTCCAGAAACGGCTCCCGTTGAGATGATTCAAATAGACGGCCGCCGCGCAGACCAGCGCGCAGAAGGCCATCGCGAGGAAATCGGCGGCGCGGAAGGGCCGCGCCATGTACCAGCTGCGCTTTTTATGCTTGCCGAAGCCGCGCAGCTCCATCGCGTTGGAGATGGTCTCGATGCGGTCCATGCTCGAAAGGATCAGCGGGATGAGGATCGCGCTCGCGCTCTTGAGCCGCTTTGAGAGCCGCTGCTTTTTGCTCATCTCGATGCCGCGGGCCTGCTGGGCCTGCGAGATCTCGTGGTACTCCTGCTGGATGTCGGGGATGTAGCGCAGCGCCAGCGCGACGGAATAGGCGACGGAATAGGGCACGCCGATGCAGTTGAGGGACGAGGCGAACTCGCTCGGCTGCGTGGTGCAGACGAAGATCAGCACGGCGGGCACCAGCGCAAAGCATTTGAGCATCTGGTTGAGATGGTAGAACAGCTGCTCCTGCGTGACGGCCAGACGGCCGCTGCCGAAAAGCACGTGCTTCGTGCCGTAGATCTCCACGCCGTACTGCGGCGAGAACAGGAACAGCACGAAATTGTTGAAGAGCATGAAGAAGATCGTCAGCTTCAGCAGGAAGGAGACGTCGGAGAACCTGACCTTCGACAGGCGCAGCAGCGCGAAGCTCAGCACCGCGAGACAGGCGATCATCCGCGTGTCGAAGGTGATCATCGCGCCGACGCTGTACAGCACGAGGCAGACGAGCTTCGTCGCGCCGGTCAGCCGATGGATCGGGGAGGGGCGGTCGACGTAGTTGAACAGGGTGATCATGTCCGCGCCACCTCCCGCTCATAGTCGATAAAGCGCTGGACGAAAGCGCGCCCGTCGTCGACGCCGCAGCGCTGCGCGAGCGTGTAGAGCGAGGTCTCCTTCAAACTGGCGCGGCGGATGATCTCCTCATCCGTCAGGATCTCGGCGCAGGGCGCGTCGGCGATCAGCGCGCCGTCGGAAAAGACGATCGCGCGGCGGGCGTATTCGAGCATCAGATGCATGTCGTGCGTGACCATCAGCACCGTCAGACCGCGGCGGTTGAGTTCGAGCAGGAATTCCATGATCTCGGTGTAGTGGCGGTAGTCCTGCCCGGCCGTGGGCTCGTCGAGGAGGATGATCTCGGGCTCCAGCACGAGGATCGCGGCGATCGTCACGCGCTTTTTCTGCCCGAAGCTCAGCGCCGAGACCGGCCAGCTGCGGAAGGGCCAGAGACCGCAGATCTTCAGCGTCTCCTCCACGCGGGGGCGGATCTCGTCCTCGGGAAGGCCGCGCGTGCGCAGGCCGAGGGCCACCTCGTCGTAGATCATCGTCTGCGAGATCATCTGGTTGGGGCTCTGCATCACATAGCCGATGTGGTCGGCCCGCTCCTTGATCGAGAGCGCGGCCATGTCCGCGCCGGAGAGCAGGATCGTGCCCTCCTGCTGGGTCTCAAAGCCGCAGAGCAGCTTGCAGAAGGTCGATTTTCCCGCGCCGTTGGTGCCGACGATCGCGCTCAGCTCGCCCTCGCGGACGGCGAGGGACAGGTCGTGCAGCGCCTCGTGCCCGTTGGAATAGGCAAAGCGGAGCTCCTTCGCCTCCAGCTGCACGGGCGTTTCGGGGCGCGGCGGCGCGCTCGGCGTGCGCGCGAACCAGTCGCGCACTTTTTTCATGTCCTCCCCGTCGAGGCGGATGTGCCCGATACTGTCGGGACGCCTGTCCGCCGTCACGGAGACGCCGGCGTATTTCAGGGCGGTGATGTACAGCGGCTCGCGGATGCCGTTTTCCCGGAGAAGATCGCCGGAGAGCAGCTCGTCCGGCGTCGTGTCGGCGAGGATGCGCCCTGCGTTCATCAGCACCACGCGGTCGACGTGCCGGTGCAGCACGTCCTCGAGCCGGTGCTCGATGATGACGACGGCCGCGCCGGTCTTCCGCTGGATCTCGTCGATGAGCTCGATGGCCTGCTTGCCCGTCGCCGGGTCGAGGTTGGCCAGCGGCTCGTCGAAGAGCAGCACGTCCACGTCGTCGACGAGGATGCCCGCGAGGGACACGCGCTGCTTCTGTCCGCCGGAGAGCTCGCCCGGCGCGTGATGGAGATGATCCCCCACGCCGACGAGCGCGGCGGCCTTTTTGACCCGCTCATGCAGCTCCGGCTCGCCCACGCAGTCGTTCTCCGGCGCGAAGGCGATATCCTCCGCCACCGTGAGCCCGACGAACTGGCCGTCCGTGTCCTGCAGCACCGTGCCGACCGTGCGGGAGATCTCGAAGATCCCCAGCTCGCGGCTCTCGCGTCCGGCGATCGTCAGACTGCCGCCGCAGTCCCCCTTGTAGGAAAAGGGGATCAGGCCGTTGATGCAGTGCGCCAGCGTGGACTTGCCGCAGCCGGAGGGCCCGCAGATCAGGACCTTTTCTCCCTTGCGGATCTCGAGGTCGATGTCGTGCAGGGTCGGCTCGCTCTGTGCGTGGTACTGAAAGGAAAAATGATGAAATTGTATGATCGGATCGCTCATACAAAACTCCAAGGTCTAAAAGCGGGCAGGTGCGCAGGCACCTGCCCGATCTTCCCATGTGCTTACTTCTCTTCCTTGAGGCTGCCCTTCCTGGGCTTGGCCGCGGCGTAGGCGGCGCAGAGCAGCGAGCCGATGACCGCGGTGGTGACGATGTTGGCCACGCTGGCCATCAGGCCCTGGGCGACCAGCTTCTCGGTCGGCTCATGGTAGATCAGCACGTCGAGCGCGGGAGCGATGCCGCCCCAGCAGATGACGTGGGCGACGATCTGGGAGAGGTTGAAGCGGAGAAAGTCCTTCTTGCCGAACAGGCCGTCGGACAGGGCGATCTTCTTCATGCCCAGGCCCATGATCAGGCCGCACACCGCCGAGGCGATGACCCAGCTCCACCAGATGCCGCCGAAGCTGCCGCCCCAGCTGAAGTCGATGAGCGCGTGGCCGATCAGGCCGATCAGCATGGCGGCGACGGGGCCGAAGAGCGCGGCCATGAAGCCGAGCAGGCCGTACTGGGCGGCGATGTTGGTGTTGGGCACCGGGCTGGGGATGGCGACGAAGCGGCCCAGCACGAAGAACAGCGCGGCGCCGATGCCGATGGCGACGATGGTCTTCACGGAAAACTTTTTCATGGTTGATTCTCCTTTATCTTTATTTTTTGACAAACGTTCTCACGCGGCGGGGAAAGAAAAAGCGTCCCGTCTGCCGACGGGACGCAAGAATCGTCTTTTGTTAAAGCCTCATCTTTCGTTTCACCGCCGGATTTGGCACCTTATGCATCCGCACAGGTTGCCGGGCTTCACAGGGCCGTTCCCTCCACCGCTCTTGATAAGGTGTTCACTTTTTACGTGGTCATTATAACACGCGCGCGCGGATTGTCAATCGGAAAATGGCGTTTGCGCTCACTTTTCCGGCGGGTTGTCCGCGGCCAGGCTCGTGTAGGCGCCGCCGCCCGGCAGCACCAGCTCGAAGCCGAGCGCCGCGCCGTCGGGGGAGAAGAGCTCGTCCGTGCGCAGCCCGTCGCCGAGCCCGCGGCAGAGGCGGCGATACGCGTCCGCCGCGCTCTGTACGGCCGGCGCGTCGTCAAAGGCCGCGGCAAGGGCGAGCGTCTGCTGCCCCGCCGCGCCGCCGAGACCGGAAAGGCGCAGCTGCCACCCGCCGTCCCATCCGCGGAGGAATTCGATCTCGCCGCGGAAGGCCTGCGCCATGCGCCGCTGCGTCCCGTCCGAGAGCTCCAGCGCGCGCAGATGCCGCCCGTCGGCTTCGTCCGCGGCGTAGAAGAGCGTCGTGCCGATCAGCGTCGGGCACAGCGCGGCCTCGGCCGTGAGCGTCACGTCCGTGCGCGTTTCGGGATCGAAGAGGTGCGCGCGGCCGTCGGCGGCGGTGTAGAAAACGCCCTGCTCCGACACGAAGGCCCAGGCGCAGCCGGCGAGCAGGGCCTCCTTTTCGCCGCCGCGCAGGGCGAGCAGCGTCCCGTCCGCGAGCAGGCAGTAAAGCGCGCCGTCGTGCAGCTGCAGGCTCCGGCAGGGCGCGTCGAGCTCGACGCGGCGGGCGCCGCCGTCGGTCCCCACGCTCTCCGGCAGGCCGTCCGCGTTCAGATAATACAGCCGCCCCTCGCTCTCGCAGAGGTGATCCGCCGGGCAGTCGGGCGTGAGGACGGTGCGGTGGCGCAGGTTGTTGTCGACGATCTCATAGCGCACGAGCGCGCTCGATCCGTCGGAATAGAGACAGCGGCAGTAATAATAGTTCACGACCAGCAGCGCGCAGCGCCGCGCGTTGTGGTTGGCCATGGCCTCGCTCTCCGCATCGGAGAAGGGCCGCGCAAGCAGCGGAAAGCTCGCCTCCGCGCTGCGGGGAGCGGGCGGGAGCTCCGTGTTCGGCGCGGGCTCTTCGCCGCCCGCCGGCGGCGCGCTTTGCTCCGGCTCGCGCACTTCCGCGCGCGTTTGCGGCCGCGGCGAGCCGCAGCCCGCGAGCGCGAGCAGCAGCGCGGCGCAGAGCAGCAGCGCGATGGATCGTTTCCTCATGTCTCGTCCCTCCCGGTGTCCGACGGCTTTTTCGATATTCTACCACACATCGCGCGCCGAGGCAATTGCGCGCGCGGCCGCGCTGTGATAATATAGAGAAAAGTTCCCCAAAGGACGGACGCGATATGAAAAAACTGCTGCGCTTCGCGCTGATGTTCATCCTGATCTTCGCCCTCGTCATGCTGGCGGAGAGCGTGATCCTCCCCGCGCTCTTCGGCGGAGAAACGCCCGCCGCAACGGAGCCCTCCGCAACGGAGCCCGCCGCCGCGGCGCAGAGCCCGGAGCGGCCGCCGGACGCCCCCGCGGTCGACGAGGACGGGGAATACACCGAAAAGGACGAGCTCGCGCTCTATATCCACCTCTACGGCCACCTGCCCGGCAATTTCGTCACGAAGGCCGAGGCCGAGGCCGCCGGCTGGACGGGCGGCGCGGTCGGCAAGGTGCTGCCGGGCAAGTCGATCGGCGGCGACCGCTTTTACAACCGCGAAGGCCTGCTGCCGAAGGCCTCCGGCCGCGTGTGGACCGAGTGCGACGTCGGCGAGCGCAGGAACACGCGCGGCGCGGAACGCATCGTCTTCTCCAACGACGGGCTCATCTACTACACGCCTGACCATTACGACAGCTTTGAACTGCTCTACGGCGAGCCGTAGAGCAGTCGCTCCGTCAAGGGGCGGGCCGCAGCCTCCTTTTTCCCGGGCGATTCGACAGATTTCGACACGAGCGGACGAAATCGAGCGGAAAACTTTGTCGAAAGCGGTTGAGATCCGCGGTTTTCCATCGTATTATGTCAACAAGTTCTCCGCCGTATTCGACAGCGTTCTGTTGTTTGAGAGTGTCAGTTATGGTATTTTTACTACGACAGACCGGTAAATTTCCTGCGAAAAGTCAGGATCGCTCCGCACATCGTATTTTGGGAGGATAAAAGTTATGGAAACCAAGACCCGCATTCTCATCGCCGACGCCAACCCGGATTTTTCTTCGCTCGTGAGCGACCTTATCGCGGGGGAAGGGGATATGGAGGTCGTGGGCACGGCCGACAACGGCGCGGACGCGCTCGCGCTGATCGGAGAGCTCAAGCCCGACGTGCTGCTGCTCGACCTCGTGCTTTCGAAGCTGGACGGGCTGGAGCTGCTGCGCCGCCTCGGCGAAGTCGAGCGGCGGCCGCAGGTCATCGTGCTCTCGGGCTTCGTCAACGGCAAGGTCGTGGGCGAGTGCTCCGCGCTGGGCGCGGATTATTTCATCTCCAAGCCCTGCGACCCCGCGTCGCTGCTGATCCGCATCCGCCAGCTCGTCGGGACCGAGCGCGGCGAGGGCCCGCTGCCGGGCTACGAGCTGAACGCCTCCCGCCGGAGCGCCGCCGACGCGGGGCTTGAGAGCGTCGTCACCGACATCATCCACGAGATCGGCGTCCCGGCGCACATCAAGGGATATCAATACCTGCGCGAGGCCATCATCCTGACGATCCGCGACATGGACATGATCAACGCGGTCACGAAGGTGCTCTATCCGGAGGTCGCGCGCAAGTTCTCGACCACGCCCAGCCGCGTCGAGCGCGCGATCCGCCATGCGATCGAGGTCGCCTGGGACCGCGGCGACATCGAGGTGCTGCAGAAGTTCTTCGGCTACACGGTGTCGAACATCAAGGGCAAGCCGACCAACAGTGAATTCATCGCGATGATCGCGGACCACCTCTCGCTCAAGCAGAAGCAGGGCGCGATGTACTGAAAAAAGCATAAAAACCCGGGGCGGGATCACACAGATCCCGCCCCGGTCTTTTTGATCCGCATCAGGGCTTCACGACCGTGACGGATACGGGCAGTTCAAAAAGTCTGCCGTCCTCGAGGATCAGCACGAGCCGGGCCGTGTAGGTGCCGACGGGCAGATTGGGGATGGGCGAGAGCACATAGGAGCTCTCATCCGTCTCGCCGGGCGCCACGGTCACGTTCTTCGCGGCCGTCAGCGTGAAGCAGTTCGCGCCGCTGCCGTTGAGGCGCGCGGCCTTGATCGTGACCGGCTCTTCGCCGGCGTTCTCCACCGAGACCGCGCCGACGGGCAGCGCGTCGCGCCGATAGCCCTGCGTCAGATCCTCAAAAACGGGCGCGGTGAGCACGAGCGCGTCGGCCGCGGCGGGCGCTTCCTCCTCGGCGGGGGCTTCTTCCTCGACGGGAGCTTCTTCCTCGATGGGGGCTTCCTCCTCGGCGGGGGCTTCCTCCTCGACGGGAGCTTCCTCCTCGACGGGAGCTTCCTCCTCGGCAGGGGCTTCCTCCTCAACGGGGGCTTCCTCCTCGACAGGGGCTTCCTCCTCGGCGGGCGCTTCCTCCTCGGCGGGGACTTCTTCGACGGGCGCGGCGTTGTCGATCAGCTTGCCGTCGTTGTAAAACACGACGCCCGCGTTGTTGAACACGACGCCGCCGTTGACGTAGACCGTGCCGCTGTTGTTGAAGGTCGTGCCGGCGTTGTTGTAGACGAGACCGACGTTGTTGTACACCGTGCCGCCGTTGTTGTAGACCGTCGCGCCGTTGTTGAACACGACGCCGCCCTCGGCGCAGATCACGGCGCCCTCTTTGACGGCGAGCGTTTCGCCCGCGCCGCAGACGAGGGGAGAGGGCTCGCCTTCCGCGCTCTCTTCGGTCTCTTCGAGCGCTTCGGCCTCTTCGACGGCTTCCTCGAGCGCCTCTTCGACGATCGCGGCCTCCTCGGCGAGCTCATCCTCCGCCGCCTCGTCCGCGTCGGCAAAGGCCGCGGCGGGCAGCGACAGCGCAAGCGTCAGCACGAGCAGGAGCGCGAGCAGCTTCCGGGTTTTTTTCATAAGAACGCCTCCCTTTTCAACGGGCTTTTACGTTTCCTCCTCCGCGCGCATGACGGCGCGGACGTTTCTTTCGAATTTCGCGCGAGGCCCCATGACCTCGCGGCCGCAGCCGCGGCAGCGCAGACGGAAATCCGCGCCGACGCGCAGCACCTCCCAGTCCCGGCTGCCGCAGGGATGGGGCTTTTTCATCGTGAGCATGTCGCCGACCCGGATGTCCATCAGCCCTTGATCTCCTCCCAGTAGCGCTTCGCGGTCTGTTCGGTCTTGTTGTCGCCGTACTCGTAGTACTTCCGGTCCTTCAGCTCGTCGGGCAGGTACTGCTGCTTCACCCAGCGGTGCGGGAAGTCGTGCGGGTAGAGGTAGCCCTGCTCGCGCTCGAAGCCCGCGCCGTCGGCGTGGACGTTCTGCAGCTCGCGCGGGATCGAGCCGATATGCCCCGCGCGCACGTCCGCGAGCGCGGCGTCGATGGCGACGCAGGCGGTGTTGGACTTCGGCAGCGTGGCGAGGAAGATACAGGCCTCGGCCAGGGGCAGCCGCGCCTCCGGCAGGCCGAGCTGCAGCGCGCTGTCCACGCAGGCCTTCACGACGGGCACGGCCTGCGGATAGGCAAGGCCGATGTCCTCGCTGGCCGAGCAGAGGATGCGCCGGCAGGCGCCGATGAGATCGCCGACCTCCAGCAGCCGCGCGAGATAGTGCAGCGCCGCGTCGGGATCCGAGCCGCGCAGCGACTTCATCAGCGCGGAGAGACAGTCGAAATGCTCGTCCCCCTCGCGGTCGTAGCGCATCGCGCTGCGCTGGGTGATGGCCTTCGCGTCTTCGAGCGTGACGACTCCGCTCGCGGGAGCGGCGGCGAAGAGCAGCTCGATCGCGTTCATGGCCTTTCTCACGTCGCCCCCGCAGGAGGCGGCGATATAGCCGAGCACCTCGTCATCGAAGCGGACGGGCTCGACCTCGCGCTCATTGAGAAGGGCGACGGCGCGCGCGGCCGCGAGCTTCACGTCCGCGGCGGAGACGGGCTTGAACTCAAAGACCGTCGAGCGGCTCAAAACCGCGCCGAAGACGCAGAAATAGGGGTTTTCCGTCGTCGAGGCGATGAGCGTGATGCGCCCGTCCTCGATGAATTCCAGCAGGCTCTGCTGCTGTTTTTTGTTGAAGTACTGGATCTCGTCGAGATACAGCAGCACGCCGCCCGGCGTGAGCAGGGTGTCGAGCTCGGAAATGATCTGCTTGATGTCCGCGATGCCGGCGGTCGTGGCGTTGAGCTTGCGCAGCGTGCGATTGGTCTTTTCCGCGATGATGCGCGCCACGGTCGTCTTGCCGGTGCCGGAGGGGCCGTAGAAGATCATGTTCGGGATCTGGCCGGACTCGACGATGCGGCGCAGCATGCCGCCGGGGGCGAGGATATGCTGCTGGCCGACGACGTCGTCCAGACTTTTAGGGCGGATCTCGTCCGCCAGCGGCTTGTACATGGCCCACCTCCGGGAGGGAAGAATCTTTTTATATCAATCCATTATATCATTTTCTCCTGCGATTGCAAAGGAAAAACGCGCGTTCTCCCAAGCCCGCCTCTCCGGCCCGGGCGGGCAGCAGACGCTTACACGAAGGCGTATGTCTTCAGGCGTTCCATGGCCTCTTTCAGCCGCGACAGCGGCAGGGCGAGATTCATGCGGATGGTCTCGGGCCAGACGAAGTCCTCGCCGTTCTGCCAGATCACGCCCGCGCGCACGCCGCGGCGCTGCAGCTCCCCGATCGTCACGCCGTGCGCGGCGCAGAAATCGTGACAGTCGAGGAAGAGCATATAGGTCCCCTGCGGGCGCATGAGCTTCACGCCGGGGAAATGCTCCGCGATGAAGCCGCAGGCGTAGTCGAAGTTGCCGTCCACCGCGCGGATCATCTGCTCGGCCCATTCCTCGCCCTCGGGCGAATAGCCGCCGATCAGCGCGTGCATCGACAGCACGCAGCAGGAGTTGTAGTGGCTCTGCCCGCTCTGCCGCTCGAGCCGCTCGCGCAGGTATTTGTTGTACACGATGTGGTACGAGCCGACGAGGCCCGCCAGCGAGAAGGTCTTGCTCGGGGCGTAGAAGGCGAGCGTACGCTCGCGCGCGTCGTCGCCGACAGACTGGGTGGGGATATGCTTGTATCCCGGCATGACGATGTCCGACCAGATCTCGTCCGAGATCACAAGGCAGCCGTTGGAGCGGTATACCTCCATCGCGCGCTCGATCTCCTCGCGCTCCCACACGCGGCCCGAGGGGTTGTGCGGCGAGCAGAAGATGACCAGGTGGATCGCGTGCTCTTTGATCTTCGCGTCCATGTCGGCGTAATCCATGCGCCAGATCCCTTTTTCGTCGCGCCGCAGCGGCGAGTGGACCAGCACGCGGCCGAGCGCTTCGATCGTGTGGGTGAAGCCGACGTAGGTGGGGCTGTGGACGAGGATCTTCTCGCCCGGAGAGGTAAAGGCCTGCACGGCCGAGGCCACGCCGCCGAGCACGCCGTTCTCATAGCCGATATGCTCCTTCTCCAGGCCCTCGACGCCGTTGCGGCGGCGCTGCCAGGAGACGATGCTGTCGAAGTACTCGTCCGAGAGCCGGTAATAGCCCAGGGTCGGCAGCTCGAGACGGCGGCGCATCGCCTCGAGCACCGGCGGCGCGACGGGATAGGCCATGTCCGCGATCCACATCGGGATCGGATCGAAGCCCTCGTCCGGCTTTTCGTCGAAGGGGATCACGTCCGCGGCCACGGAATTGGTCCCGCGGCGGTCCAGTACGGTTTCAAAGTCGTATGTCATGGCGGCAAAACCTCGCTTTTTTGTATATCGGGGCTATTATATCATGGATTTTCCGTTGAAAACAGCCCCCCGTGATGATAGAATAATCCCATCTTTTTTACTGTGAGGGGATCGTCATGGACGCAAAACGCATCGGCACCGGCATCGAGGGCCTGGACCGCGCGATCGACGGTCTGCGCAGCGGGGACACTGTGCTGTGGCAGATCGCGCACATCCGCGACTACATCTTCGCCGCGACGCAGTTCGTCGCGCACACCGCGCGCGACGGCCAGCGCATCGTCTATCTGCGCTTCGGCGACCACGACGAGGTCATCGACGCGCAGGCGCTCGCCGAGCGCGGCGCGAACGTAAAGAAATACCGGCTCGATCCCACGGTCGGCTTCGAGACCTTCGCCGTGCAGGTGCACCGCATCATCGCCGCCGAGGGCGCGGGCGTCTTCTATATCTTCGACTGCCTGACCGAGCTGCAGAAGTACTGGTTCTCGGACATGATGGTCTGCAACTTCTTCTGCCTGACCTGTCCCTTCCTGCGCGAGCAGAGCTCGATCGCCTATGTGCCGATCATGTACGAAAAGCACATCTACGAGACGGTCTCGCGCATCCGCCACGCCACGCCCGTGCTGATGAACATCCGCACGATGAACGCGGCGACCTATATCCACGCGGTCAAGGTCGAGGGACGGCGCACCGAGTACATGTACTTCCCGATCCGGATCGACGGGGCGAACTGCACGCTCGTCACCTCCAGCGCCGAGAGCTACGGCATCTTCGACATCTTCACCCAGACCGGCGAGCGGCGCGACTGCTGGGACAGCATGTTCGACTTCGCCGCCGACGAGGGCGACGAGCCCGAGGACGAGGCGGCCGCCGCGCGCAAGGACAACATCATCCGCTGCCTGCTCGGCACCGAGCCGCAGCGTTTCGCCCTCTGCCGCAAGTATTTCACGACCGCCGACCTCATGGCGATCAAAAAGCGCGAGATCGGCACGGGCTGCATCGGCGGCAAGGCCGTCGGCATGCTGCTGGCGCGCCGCGTGCTCAGGGCCACCGACGCCGAGCTCTTTGACAAACGCGTCGAGGAGCACGACTCCTACTTCATCGGCGCGGACGTGTTCTACACCTATTTCGTGCAGAACGACGCCTGGAGCCTGCGTACGCGCATGGTCGAGGTGGAGGACTATCTCGACGTCGCGCCCGCGATCCGCGAGAAGCTGCTCACCGGCGAGTTCATGCCCTCGATCAAGGAGCAGTTCCGCTCGATGCTCGAGTACTTCGGCCAGTCGCCGATCATCGTGCGCTCGTCCTCGATCCTCGAGGACGGCTTCGGCAACGCCTTCGCCGGCAAATACGACAGCGTCTTCTGCCCCAACCAGGGCACGCCAGAGGAGCGCTACGCCGAGTTCGAGGCCGCGGTCAAGACCGTGTACGCCTCCACCGTCAACGAGGACGCGATCCGCTACCGCGCCGACCGCGGGCTGCTCAGCCGCGACGAGCAGATGGCCCTGCTGGTCATGCGCGTCAGCGGCGATATCCACGGCGACTACTATTTCCCGCACGTCGCGGGCGTGGGCCATTCGCAGAACCTCTACGTCACGAGCGCGCAGGCCGCCGCCGACAACCGCGGCGCGCTGCGCCTGGTCATGGGCATGGGCACCCGCGCCGTCGACCGCGAGGCCGACGACTACGCCCGCCTGCTCGACATGGCCCGGCCGCTCGCCCCGCTGAAGGTCGCCTACGGCGACGAGTACAAATACTCCCAGCACAAGCTCGACGCGATCAACCTGAAGAAAAACCGCTTCGAGACCGTGGCGATCGACACGCTCGACAAGCGCGACCTCAAGACCGATCCCTGGCTGTTCATGGAGCCCGACGCGCCCACGCGCGCGCGCTTCCGCGAAATGGGCGTGGACTATCCCGTGCCGGACATCGTGAACTTCGACAAGCTGCTGCGCCGCACGGATTTCTGCGCGGTGATGACGAAGCTCATGCACGATCTTGAGGAGAAGTACGACTACCCCGTGGACGTGGAGTTCGCCTGCAACTTCCGCCCCGACGGCGAGTACAGGATCAACCTCCTGCAGTGCCGCCCGCTGCAGACGCGCGGCATCGGCGCGCAGGGCGTCAAGCCCAAGGTCAGGGATTATCTGTTCCGCATCAACGGCAACTTCATGGGCGGCAACGTGTGCCTGCCCGTGCGCTACGTCATCAAGGTGGACGTCGAGGCCTATCTCGACCTGCCGGAGGGGATGAAGTACCACACCGCGCGCTGCATCGGCAAGCTCAATCACCTTCTGAAAAACGAGCACACCGTGCTGATGGGCCCGGGCCGCTGGGGCACGAGCACGCCGTCTCTGGGCGTGCCGGTGAACTACAACGAGGTCTCGAAGTTCGACTGCATGTGCGAGCTGGCGTACAGCTCCCACGGCCTGCGGCCGGAGCTGAGCTACGGCAGCCACTTCTTCCAGGATCTCGTCGAGGCGGGCACCTTCTACACCGCGATCTACCGCGGCGAGTACGGCTGCGAGTTCAACGACGCGCTCTTCGACGAATATGAAAACCGCTACTGCGAGCTGCTCGGCCCCGAGGCCGAGGAGGAGATGGCGAAGGTCATCCGCGTCTGCGACACGGAGGGCAAGGCCATCCTCTATTCCGAGATCGCCAGCCAGGAATGCTTCCTGGCGCGCATCTGAAGGAGGGGGAACGCATGAAAAAAGAGGCTTTCCGCATGGACTACCGGCAGGTGAAGGAGCGGGTCGCAAACGAAAAGGCCGCGCTGCCCGCGCTCGTGATCGAAACGGGGATCGGCATGCTGCTCTTTTTCCTCGCCTGGATCTTCCTCGGACGATGAAAAACGCAGAAAGATGAAAAAATGGAATGCGCCCGCGTGCGACAGGCACGCGGGCGTTCTTTTTTATCTTTTTATCCCCGGCGGCTCTCGCCGGTGGCGTAGTCGATCACGATCCCGGGCTGGACGTTGTAGACGAAGACGTGAAAGCAGACTTCCCGCCCGTGGTCCTCGACGGAGAAAGCCTCCATCTCCACCCCGAAGGCGAGCGCGTCGGAGCCGCGGTAGCGCGGCGTGACGCGGTAGAGCACGTGCATGCCCGTCTCCTCGATGCAGGAGGCGACCTGCTTTTCATAGGGCAGCATCAGCTCGCGGTTGAGCCGCCGCGTCCCCGTGAAGAGGTTTTCTTTTGTGGCCTCGTCGCCGCAGAGCAGATACCCGATCACATGGCAGCGGTTGTACAGGAAGCCGTCCTCGATCAGCTCGTCGTAGCGCGCCGTGTGCCAGCCGGAGGGGCGGATCGAGGCGTCTACCGCGCCGCGCGGCCGCGTCGGCAGCGTCTCCGGTCCGAGACAGGCTGTGCCCGCCCCGGTGCGGCCCTGCGCGTCGAGCGGCGAGAAGCGCACGAAGCTCTCCGTCGTGAGCTCGTCCTCGGAAAAGGCGGGCAGGCCGCCGCCGAGCTCGATCACGTCCTCGCCCGCATAGGCGGGGAGCTCCGCCTGCGCGGAGGGGCCCGTCAGCGCGGCGTCGGGATGCGTGAGCCGGTAGGCCAGAAAGCCGCAGAGGATGAAGAGCAGCAGCGCGAGGCTGCCCCGGAAGAGCTTTCCCTTCCGCCGCCGCTCCGCGGCGCGCGCCCTGCGGCGCAGACGGCCCGGCGGGAGCGGACGGATGCGCGGCCTGTTCATGCCTCGTAGCGGCCGAGATCGAAGCCCGCCCGCAGCGCCATGTCGACGAGCTCCTGCGGCGAGGCGCTCTCGGCCTGCGTCAGCTCGATCACGGCCGCCGGCATGCCGCTGAACATGGCCGTGCCGTAATAATCCTCCAGATCGTCCCGGAGCCTGGAAACGTCGATGTCCATGGTGCTTCCTCCCCTTGTGTTCTCCGCCTCTGTTTCAGCCCTCCGCGGCGAGCGGGAGCTTTTTCAGAAAGTCCTCGATCAGGCGGTTGACCGCGTCCGGCGCGTCGGTGTTGGAATTGTGCCCCGCGCCCTTGATCCATTCCAGCGGGATGCCGGTGTTTTTGTGCCAGGCCTTGTTGTAGCGGATGCAGGAGCCGGCCCGGTCCTTCTCGCCGCAGATCAGCAGCGCCGGGCATCTGAGCTCGTAGGGCAGGTCCGCCTCCATCGCCTCGGCCAGCATCCGGAAGCCGTGTCCGGAGATCTTCGCGTAGCGCTCCTGATCGCCGTCGTAGACCATCATGATCTCGCGCATCAGCGCGCGGCCGTATTCCGAGGTCGCCACGCCGTTCGTCCCGGAGCGGAGCAGCGCCTTCCAGGGATAGCGCCGGTAGAGAGGCTCCATCTTTTTGAGCAGACTGATCTCGGCGGCCGTCACATAGCGCCGCTGCAGGGGCGCCGAGTCGATGGAGATAAAGCCCGCGAGCTTGTCCGGAAAGAGCTGCGCGTACATCTGGCCGACGTAGCCGCCCATGGACTGACCGACGATCACCGGGGCGTCGATCCCTTCCCGCAGGAAGATGCCGTCGAGCCAGCGGGCCTTGTCGCCCAGGTCGAAGGAAAAATCGAAGGGCCAGGAGACGGCGTGCGCGGGCGCGTCCCAGACGAGGACGCGGCATTTGTCCCGGAAGTGGCCGACCTGCTTGTCGAAGAGCCTGTGATCGGCGGTCAGCCCCGGCAGAAAGGCGAGCGCGCTCGCGCCGTCTTTTCCCTCGTTCGTCCAGTAATGGATCGCGCCGCAGCGCGTTTCAAAGATCTTTTCCGTCATGTCGTTTCTCCCGCAGTCGTTGAATAGTCCCGGAAGCGCTCCGGGCTCAGCTCGTAATCTACGGAGGATTGCGGCCGCCCCAGCTGATCCGTCCAGGCGTCGATGTTGATCCGCTTCTTTTCAAAGCCCAGCCGTTCGTAGACGTGCTGCGCCCGGAGGTTTTTCAGGTTCGTATCCAGCACGATCTTCGTACAGCCCAGGGAAAACAGCTCGCGGATGAGCATGCTCAGCGCGAGCTTTCCCAGTCCTTTTTCCCGGTGCTCGGCCTCGCAGATCTTGATGCCGATCTCGGCCGTTCCGCCGCCGAGGAGACGATAATTCATTTCACCGACGGCCCGCCCGCCGCGCTCGAGGATCAGCGTGCGCCCGCTGCCGTCGCTTTCCGAGGCAAGCTGTGCGCCGACTTTCTCCGGCGTCGTGCCGAGCCCGTTTGGGAAACCGGCGTGCGCCATGACGGCGCCGTCGTTCCACCAGTCCGCAAGCCGTCGGCAGTCGGCGGGAGCGGCGTTCCGGATCCGGAGCTCATGCAGGCTGATATCCATGGCTTTGCCTCCTCGGTCGTTCATTCGCGGCCGTCCGCGGGGCCCTTTTGCGGGCCGTACAGGAAGGGCCGGGCGAGCTTTCGGTTGAAGAAGTCGATCAGCGGCCCCATGAAAAAGGCCGTGATCACGGTGCCGACGCCGACGACGCCCGACACCTTCACGCCTCCCGCCAGGCACAGCAGCGTTCCGCCGAGGACGCAGACGAGGTCGCAGAGGATGCGGCAGAGGCGGAAACGGATGCGGCTCTGCTTCTCCGACCAGATCAGCGAGACGGCGTCGTAGGTGGACACGCCCAGGTCCGCGGTGAAATAGAAGGCGGAGGCCAGACACATGATCACGATCGCGGCGGCGAGCAGGATGAGCCTGCCGGGCAGGCTCATCCTGCGGAAGGACGCTTTGGCAGCAGGCCTGGGAAAACTCGGCGATGTAGCCGAGAAGAAAGAGGTTGATCACCGTGGCCAGACCGATCTTGCGCCTGTCGAAGACAAGCGCGAAGCCGAGCAGGATCAGATTGACGATGACGTAGAGCGTGCCGAAGCGGATCGGGATCACGGCGTCCAGCCCGCTCATCAGCGACCGGAAGGGATCCACGCCCAGCGCGGCGTGCTTGAACATGCCCACGCTGATCCCGCAGATCACGACGCCCAGGGCGCTCATCAGGATCCTTTTTGTCTTCACGCGGCCTACCTCTCCTTTTTCGTCTTTTCCGCAGGAATTTGTCTGACGGATGCTTACAGCTTTTTGCAGGTGTAATCGTCGAACGTCAGGCAGCCGTCGCCGAAGCGGAGCTCGAGCATGCCGCCCTTGCGGCCGAACGCGTTCTCCCCGATGGGGTAGAGGCGGAAAGACATGTCATCTCCGTCTTCGTCGATCGCATTCGCGTGAAGCTCGCCGTCCTTCATAAAGACCTCGTCGACGATGAAATCCGCGTCCTCGAGGTGCTCGTACTTGCCGCAGAAGCTCTCCCACTTCGACTTGTCGGGATTCTTGACGGCGATATCCTCGATGGAGACGATGGGATCCGGCTCCTCGTCCCTCGCGATCGCTCTCATGCCGTCCCAGTAGCCCATATACGCCCTTACATCCCTGTAGTCCCGGTTGGCGAGGATCACAAGAACCCTGTCCGCATCTATGAAGCGTTCAAACCAGGTAGCGACACCCGGCATGCCGCCGCTGTGACTGAC
>JBGUZD010000010.1:0-4475 GCA_045222695.1 Candidatus Limivicinus sp. | reverse complement strand
CGCGGGAGGCTCCGCCGCGCTGCACGGCGTGCTGCTCGGCGCGATGGGAGCGGTGTGCCTTACTTCGCCGCCGACGGCGGCGCTGTGCGTGCTGCTGCCGCTGATGGGCGTTTCCGCCGCGGGGCTGGCGGGCGATCTGCGCCGCACGCTCGGCAGCGTGACGCCGGAGAAAACCCTGCGCCGCCTCGGAATGGCGCTTCTCGAGACCATGCGCGAGAGCGGCACGATCACGAGCGCGGAGGCCGCCCTGCAGATCTGCAAAAGCGGACAGGGCGTGGAGTGCGCGCTGGAGAACGCCTCCGTGCGTGAAAAGAACCAATTTGCCGAGGCGATGGGCGAGCTGCTCTCGCCGCTGGACAATCCGCGCTATATCCTGATCCGCAGGCTGCCGCTGCTCGGCTTCACGGTCCGGATGCCCTCGCAGAGCTACGCCTGCCCCTCCCTGCTCGGCGCAAAAAAAGAAACGGCGGAACTGCTGAAAAAGCATCTGGAAAAGCACGGCGACCGCTTTGAGCTTGTCTATACGCGAAACGAAGCCGGACGCAAGGCGCTGCTGGAATGCCGCCGCGCCGCCAACGAGGGGCGGATCCGGGCAAAGGTCACGCGGGCGCGCGGGATATAGTTTACATAAATTTTATTATGTTAACAAAAACAAGACCGGGAACATATCGTTCCCGGTCTTGTTTTTAAATTATTTTACAGCAGGACGACGCCCGCTTCCTCGCACTCGCGCACGGTCTCCTCGTCCCAGATGGAGGCCTGCACCTCGCCGATATGCGCCTTGCCGAGCAGGAGCATCGACACGCGCGACTGGCCGATGCCGCCGCCGATCGTGAGCGGCAGCTCGCCGCGCAGGAGCATTTTGTGGTAGGGCAGCTCTCTTCTGGCGTCGCAGCCGGAGGCGTGGAGCTGGAAGTCGAGCGAGCGCGGGTCGACGCGGATGCCCATCGAGGAGATCTCCATCGCGCAGCCAAGCGGCTCATACCAGAATAGCAGGTCGCCGTTGAGGGCCCAGTCGTCATAGTCCGGCGCGCGGCCGTCGTGCGGCTTGCCGGAGCGCAGCGGCGCGCCGATGCCGATGATGAAGGTCGTCGGGTGCTCGCGCACATAGGCGTTCTCGCGCTCTTTCGGCGTAAAGCCCGGGTACATGTCCTCGAGCTCCTGCGCGGTGACGAAGCTCACGCGGCGCGAGAGCTTTCCGAGAGCCTGGAGCTGCGGATAGATGGCCTGCATGGTGTCCTGCGTGTCGCAGATCGCGGTCACAATGTCCATGACCGTGGACTTGAGATAGTCGAGGTTGCGGTTTTCGGGCAGGATGACCTTCTCCCAGTCCCACTGGTCGACGTAGACGGAGTGGAGAGCGTCGAGCTCGTCCTCGTCGCGGCGCACGGCGTCCATGTCGGTGACGATGCCCTTGCCGGGATAGAAGCCGTAGCGCTTGAGCGCGAGACGCTTCCACTTGGCGAGGGACTGGACGATCTCGGCGCGGTGGGGAGAGCGCAGGATATCGAAGCTGACCGGGCGCTCGTAGCCGTTGAGGTTGTCGTTCAAACCCGAGGCCTCGTCGACGAAGAGCGGCGCGGAAACGCGCTGGAGGTTCAGCAGCGCGCCGAGCCGGTCCTCAAACAGCCGTTTGAGCAGGCTGATGGCCTTCTGCGTGTCGTAAATGGACAGATAGCTGACGTAGCCTTTCGGGATCGCGTATTTCATGTGGATCACTTTCCTTCTTCGCACAGGATCTCGACGATCCGCTGATAGATCTCCTCCGCGCTGCGGCGGAAGGTCTTTTTCATGGTCTTCGCCTGTTCCTCGCCCGCGCAGAGCAGGGTCATGGAGATGATCTCGCCCTTGCCGTCGGACATGGCGAGTCTGACGTGGCAGCCCTCCTCGTCCGTCACGCTGTCGGTGCGGATCATGGCCGCGCGCGCCAGCCGCTCCTCCACCGGGGCGATCAGCTTCAGCGCGCGGGCGCGCACGGAGTAGGGCAGGCTGCTCTCGACCTCGCGGCCGTCGCGCTTGCCTTTTTCGGTGGCGGCGTATTCCTCGTCTTCTCCGACGACGTGGCCGGTGGCGATCAGCTCGCCCAGGCAGTCGGAATAGTCGAAATAGCCCACGCCGTCGTCGCACTGCTGGCACAGCTCGTCGAGCGTACCGCGGTCGACCGGGGCGGGCAGGCGGCTCAGAATAAACAGGATGAGCAGCTTGATGTCCAGCTTTTCATGGATAAAACCGTGGTGGTCCATGGCATATCACCCTCCGTACGATAATATAACAATTATACTTCTCCCGCACTTTTTTTCAAGTGGAAAATGGAGAGGAGCTCTCCGCTTCCGCGGCTTTCCGCAGCCCGCGCGCACGCTCCCTGTCTCAGATCTCTGTCACACGGAGCCGCCAGGCGCATAAACTGTACTGAAGTTTCTCATCCAGGAGGTCATCTTATGCCCGACAAAGCCGTTCCCGGGCCCGTCGGAGGCAACGCCAGCATCCGAGAGGCCGTTTCCATCAATACCGCAAAGATCTTCGACTGCTGCCGAGACAAGGACTGCGTCGACGAGCTGCGCGTTTACCCCACGATCAGTTCGCAGACCTACATAGACAACGCGATCAGCATCCGCCCGAAATCCGCCGAGCTGCTGTTCGTCAACGTAAACGTCGAGCCGGTCGGCTTCAACCGCGGCTACTACACGGTGGACTGCACGTATTTCTACCTCGTCACGGCCGAGACCTTCCCCGGCGGGCAGCTCTGCCGCGGGCTCGCGGTCTTTGACAAGCGCGTGATGCTCTTCGGCAGCGAGGGCAGCGTCAAGACCTTCTCCTCCGACAGCGAGGAGGGCGTCGTCATCGCCGACGACCAGCCGAAGGCCGTCGTCAGCGCGGTCGATCCGATCTGCCTGCACTGCACGCTCGCCGACGCCGCCGAGACGCCTGGCAGCGAGAACATCATCATCCCGCAGTTCATCCTCGACGCCATGGGCGAGGACCTTGTGACCGTGGACAACGTGCGGCGCTGGTACGTCACGATCGGCCAGTTCTCGATGGTGCGGCTCGAGCGCGATACGCAGCTGCTCATCCCGGCCTACGACTACTTCCTGCCGGATAAGGAGTGCCCCGGCACCAGCGAGGACGATCCCTGCGCGCTCTTCGGGCGCATCAGCTTCCCCGTCGAGGAGTTCTTCCCGCCCGACAGCATGGCGGAGAGCGATGATTACAAACAGTATAAATAATCAATCAGGCCGGAAAAACCGGCCTGATTTTTTTCAGGTGATCAAGGAATACGGCGTTTAGTTAAAACTGTCCGTATTGTTCTTGAACAGCTCCGCGATGCGGGCGCGCAAAGCCTCGTGCTCCGGAAGAGCGAGCTGCGGGTCGGCGGCGAGGAGGGCTTTGGCCTCCTCCTGCGCAATTTTGAGCACCTGCGTGTCCGCGCCGAGGTCCGCCACATGCATCTCCGGCAGACCGTGCTGGCGCGAGCCGAAGAAGTCGCCCGGGCCGCGCAGGCGCAGATCCTCCTCCGCGATCTCAAAGCCGTTGTTCGTTCTGGTCATGATGGAAAGCCGCGCCTTCACGTCCTCGCTCTTGTTGTCCGAGACGAGGATGCACCAGCTCTTGAACGCCCCGCGCCCGACGCGGCCGCGCAGCTGGTGAAGCTGGCTGAGGCCGAAGCGCTCGGCGTTCTCGACGATCATCAGCGCGGCGTTCGGCACGTCCACGCCGACCTCGATCACGGTCGTCGCGACAAGGATATCCGTCTCGCCGCGCACGAAGGCTTCCATGACCGCGTCCTTATCCTTCGGCTTCATGCGGCCGTGGACGCAGGCGACCTTCAACTCCGGGAACTCCTTCGCCAGCTCCTTCGCATGCTCCTCGGCGGATTTGAGCTCGCTCTCGCCCTCCTCGTCGTCCTCCACCTTCGGACAGACGACGAAGGACTGCCGTCCCTCCCCCGCCAGCTTGCGGATGAAGCCGTACAGGCGCGCGCGGTAGCTCTCGTCCACGGCGAAGGTGTCCACCTTCTGCCGTCCGGGAGGCAGCTCGTCGATGATCGAGACGTCGAGATCGCCGTAGATCATCAGCGCGAGCGTGCGCGGGATGGGCGTGGCGGACATGACGAGCACGTGCGGCCGCTCGGCTTTGCCGATGAGCGCGGAGCGCTGGCGCACGCCGAAGCGGTGCTGCTCGTCCGTCACGATCAATCCGAGGCGGGCGTATTCCACGTCCTCGGAGAAGAGAGCGTGTGTGCCGACAACGAGATCGTATTCTCCGGCCTTGATCGCGGCTCTGGCTTCGCGTTTTTCCTTTGCCGTCATCGAGCCGGTCAGCTTGCCGACACGCATCCCGAAGGGCGCGAGGAGCTTTGAAAGCGTGGCCGTATGCTGCTCGCAGAGGATCTCGGTCGGCGCCATGAAGGCGCTGACATAGCCGTTTTCGCGGCAGAGCCAGCACAGCGCCGCGGCGACGAGCGTCTTGCCGCTGCC
>JBGUZD010000009.1:0-25771 GCA_045222695.1 Candidatus Limivicinus sp. | reverse complement strand
GGGCATGTCGGAGGTGTTGGCGATCAGCACCGTGCGCTTCATCAGCGGCTCGCCGTTGCGCGGGTCCTTCAGCTCGGGGAACTCCATGAGAACGTCGGTCATCTCGTTGCCGCGCTCGCCGCAGCCGATGTAGATGACGATGTCCACGTCGGACCACTTCGCCAGCTGGTGCTGCACGACGGTCTTGCCGGAGCCGAAGGGGCCGGGGACGGCGGCGGTGCCGCCCTTGGCGATCGGGAAGAGCGTGTCGATGATACGCTGGCCGCTGTTCATCGGGCGGCTCGGCACATATTTGCGCTCGTAGGGGCGGGCGATACGCACGGGCCAGCGCTGCATCATCTGCACCTTGTGCTCGGCGCCCTTCGCGTCGCGCACGACGGCGATCACGTCGGCGACGGTGTGCTCGCCGCTCCCGACGGAGACGACCTCGCCCGAGACGCCGTAGGGGACCATGATCTTGTGCAGGATGGCCGTGGTCTCCTGCACGGTGCCCAGCACGTCGCCCGGGCCGACCTTGTCGCCGGGCCTGGCGACGGGGACGAAGTCCCACTTTTTATCACGGTCCAGCGCCGGCACGTCGATGCCGCGGCTGATGCTGTCGCCGGAGATGCGGCGCATCTCGGGCAGCGGGCGCTGGATGCCGTCGTAGATGTTGTCCAGCATGCCGGGGCCGAGCTCGACGGACATCGGCATCCCGGTGGTGACGACCTCCGCGCCGGGTCCGAGACCGGAGGTCTCCTCGTAGACCTGGATGGAGGCTTTGTCGCCGGTCATATTCAGGATCTCGCCGATGAGGTGCTGAGAGCCGACGCGGACGACGTCGGAGACGTTGGCGTCCGCCAGGCCCTCCGCCACGACAAGCGGACCGGAGACCTTGGTAATAATTCCGCTCATTTGCATACCTTCCTTTTGATGGATTTCAAAGGATCGCTTGAGTATTCGTTAATCACCTAAGATGTTCGTGCCGACGGCGCGTTCGACCGCGGCCTTCAGGGCGTTCTGCCCCAGTCCCAGGCTGCCCTCGCGGCCGGGGATCAGGATGATCGCCGGCGTGGGGCTGTCCTTGTAGCGGGAGATCTCGCTCTCAAGCTCGAGAGCCAGGTTCTCCTCGATGTAGATGATGGCGTAATCCTCGCTCTCGCGGGCGAGCTTTTTCAGCACGCCGAGCGCCTCCTGGGCGCTCTCGACGGCGAAGGCCTCCAGGCCGAGGGCCTTGAAGCCCATGACGGTCTCCCGTCCGCCGATAACGGCAATTTTAAGCATACAGATCACGCAGCCTTTCCTTGATCGTGTCCGCGTCCACGCCGGCGAGCGCGCCGGTGAGGATCATCCGCACGGCGGTGATCTCCGTCTCCACGGCGGCGATATAGGCCGCCACGACCTCGGGGCCGTAGGAGACGAGCTTCGCGGAGCGCAGGTAATCGTTCACGGCGTTGTCGCAGAGCAGCTCAAACGCGGTCATCGAGCCGCCCGCGATCGCCTCGGCGCCGGCGGCGGCCGCTTTCTCCAGCGGTGTGTGCGCGAAGATCGCGGCAAGTCCGTCTCCGTCCGCGGCGGCGATGCGGTCGACGTCCGCGCCGCCCTTGATCAGGACGGAGGAGAGGAAGTCCGCGCTCTTGCGCATGCGCGCGGTGCGCACGGCGCTCTTGAGGTTGGCCGCGTCGACGAGAAGCTTCACATAGCCCGCGAGAAAAGGGTTGTCAAGCTCCGCGGCGATGGCCTTCATCTCGTCGAAGCAGGCCCGGTCGAGCTCGAAGTCCGCCAGCTGCGGGTTGGCGGTGCGGGCGAGCGTGCTGCCCGCCTCGACCATCGCCGCGCCCAGGACGGGGGGCAGGTCGGAGACGCGCTCCTCGTCGTAGGCGGCCTTGAGCTTCTCCGGCGCGACGCGCCCGGACGCGCTCATCAGCCGCAGCGGATCGACGCCCATCGCCTCGCCCTTGAGGACGGCCTTGGCGTTGTGATAGTCGTATTTCAGCCGGAACAGCTCCACGAGCGCCTTGTCGGGAACGAGGTTTCCCAGCTCGGAGAAGATCGCGGCGCGGCGCTCGGACAGGGCGGCGTCGACCCCCGCGGCGTTCAGGCCGCCGAGATCCTCATAGCCGCAGTCCGCAAGCAGCTTCGCGCTCTCTTCAAAGCCGGAGGCCTCCAGCATGCGCGCGGCCCGGTCGGCGGTGAGCATCCTGGTCTCGCGTGCGCGGAGCATCGCGGAGAGGCAGAGATACGCTTCCTTGTTCATTGACAAAATACAATCCCTCCCTTACGGGGATCAGTCAAACAGCACGCCGGCGATGGCGGCGGACATTTCGCCGCGGCACAGCTCGACGAGCAGAGAACTCGTGCAGTTGACCTCGATATTGCCGCGCCGAAGGATCAGCCCGCCGTCGAAGTCGCCCGTCGAAGCGGAGAGCGTGAGAGAGCCCTTTTCGCCGAGCTTTTCGTTGGCGGCCTTCACGACGGTCTCGCCCACGCGCGCGCGGTCCGCGGCGTTGAGGACGATCTCCTCTTCGCCGGTCACGGCGGCGTTCGCCGCGAGCTTGGCAAGCAGCGCGACGTACTGCTCCTCCGGCAGTGAGACGAGCTTTTTCGCGGCCTCGTCGAAGCTGCGGGAGATCATCTCCTGCTTGAGGGCGAGCAGCTCTTTCTTCGCCTCCATGCGGCCGAGACGCGCGACGCTGTCTCCTTCGTCGGCACAGCTCTTCACGCCGGCGCGGATCCGCTCGGCATAGGCCTCGGCGGCCTGCGCGGCGTAATCCCTGGCGATCGCGTCGCATTGCTCCTGCGCCGCGGAAAGGATCTCGCCGCACTTCGCTTCGGCGTCGGAGCGGATGTGCGCGATGATTTTTTCAGTGCCCTTCATAACGTCTTCCCCCTCTGAGGATCAGATGTTGATGGCACCGAGCATCAGGAAGGAGGCAAGCAGGCAGAGGATGGCGTAGAACTCGACAATGACGCACATGATCATGCCCTTGGTCCAGTCGTCGGGCTTCTTGGCCAGGATGTTGATGGACGCGGCCGCGACCTTGCCCTGCGCGATGGCGGAGAGCAGACCGCCGATGCCGATGGGAAGGCAGGCGGAGAGGATCTGCAGACCCTGCTGGACGGTCAGCGCGCCGATGACGCCGCTGACCTTGCTGAACGCGACGAAGAAGATAACGAAGCCGTACAGACCCTGCGTGCCGGGGATGACCTGCAGGATCAGCGCCTTGCCGGACTTGCCCGGGTCCTCCGCTACCAGACCCGCGCCGGCTTCACCGGCGATGCCGGTGCCCTTGGCGGAGCCGACACAGGCCAGAGCCGCGGCCAGAGCCGCACCGAGAAGCGCCAGAGCGCCGCCGCCGAACGATTCCAGAAAACTCATGTTGATTTCCTCCTGACAAATGGTTTTTGTTTTATGATTAAGTTTCTTTTGCTCTTACGTATTTCCCGCCGAATTTCAGCGGCCGGAACGGCTTGCCGCCGTCGGTATAGAACTTGCCGAAGAACTCCAGGCACTGCAGACGCAGGTCGTGCACATAGCAGCCCAGGATGTTCAGCGCGAAGTTGATCGCGTGGCCGAGCACGAAGATGATCACGAAGGCGAGCATCGTGAACACGTTCACGCCGCTCGACTGCGCGGGCATGACCGCGACGGTGTTGAACACCTTGCCGACCACGCCGCCGGCGAGCATCAGCGCCATGATACGCGAATAGCTCAGCACGTCGCCGAACCAGCCGGTCGCGGTGTTGTAGATGCAGCCGAAGGCGGCCGTCACCTTGCCGAAGCCCTTGGCGTTGCGTCCCGCGCCGAAGAGCAGCATCACCGCGCCGACGATCAGCACCGCGAGACCCGCATAATGCAGCGCGCTGTTCTTGACGATCATCATGTCCGCCGCGAGCAGCAGCCCTCCGACGAGGATGATCCACAGCGAGCCCTCTTCAAAGAGTGCGCCGGCCTTGTCGCCGTTCTTGACCTTTTGCACGGCCGAGACCACCATGCCGGTGTTCAGGTGCAGCATGCCCAGCACCAGCGAGCCGTAGAGGACCAGATTGCTGTCGGTTTCGGGGCTGAAGAGATGCCACAGACCGGGCCAGGTGCTCTTGGGGTTGAACAGATGGACGAGCTGATAGGGGACGTCGCTGAAGAAGGCGCCGGTCAGAACGCCCATCGCCGCCGTGGCGATGCCGCCGTAGAGCAGCAGCTGGCAGAAGGCCAGCGAGCCGCCGCGCGGCTTGAGCTTTTTGAGCGCCACGAGCGCCGCGGCGATCATGATCAGACCGTAGCCGATGTCCGCCATCATCAGACCGTAGAACAGGATGAAGAAGGGGGCCATCAGCGGGTTCGGGTCCACCGTGCCGTAGGCCGGCAGCGAGTACATCTCGGTGACCATGTTCAGCGCGTTGGTGAGTTTGTTGTTTTTCAGGCTGACGGGGACTTCGGGATAATCCTCCTCGGGCGGATCCTCGCACTCCCAGGCGCAGTCGTAACGCGAGAGGATCTCCTCGAGCGCGGCTTCCTTCTCGGCGGGCACCCAGCCCTGCATCAGCGCGACGTCGTCCGTCGAAAGCGAGAGATCGGCTGCCTCGGCCATGGCGAGCTGCGCCTCCAGCCGGTCGGCGGCGAGCTTGAGCGCGTCGCGCTGCGCGGCCTTTTCAACGATCGAGGCCTCGCAGGCGGCCTTTTCCTTCGCAAGCTTTTCAAGCGCGCTCTGGCAGCGCGCGCTGCAGGTCTTGGCGGGCGCGCTCATGCCGGTGAAGGACTGGGCCGTGAAGTCGAAGGCGCGCAGCGCCTCCTGGATCTCGCCGAGCGCTTCCTTCGCGCAGACGATCATCACGTAGGAGGCCTTCTTGTCGGCGCTGACCTCGAAGAGCTCGCTCTCCTCGGTCACGGCCTCGATGGCCTCGCGTACCTTGTCCAAAGGCACTTTGACCGGGATCGAGCCGAGCAGGACGCTGCTTCTCTCCGTGCCGTCGACGTCGAGCGGCAGGTCGAGCCCCAGCCAGGGCACGAGCGATTCGATCACGGCCCTCTCGCGGCTCTCCTCCGAGCCGATGCGGCGGATGCGTTCGTCCGCGGCGATGATCTCTCCCGCGAGGGAGAGCATCTCGTCGAGGCCCTCCGCGCCGAGCAGCTCCTCCCCCTCGACCTCCGGCATGGCGGAGAGCAGGGGCTTCTTCTCGGGGGCGTATTTCCCCAGCAGATCCACGGCCCGCAGCAGCGAGGCGTGGTCGCTTTTGAGCTTCATCACGTCGCTTTCGGCGCGGTGCAGGCTCTCGAGGCTCTGCACCTCGTCTTCCAGTTCGGAAAACTGGACACAGCCGAGCCGGATCAGCGCTCTGAGCAGCTCGTCCTTCTGGGAACGGGCGATCATCAGCCGCAGCCTTTTCATTTTCAGAATGGCCATGTCAGTTGTTCACTATCCTTTCCACTACGAGAGATGCGGCTTTATCCAGCTTTGCCTCCGCTTTTGCAAGCAGCACGGCTTTCCTGGTCGCAAGCTCGTCCGCGAGCGCGTCCGCTTCGGCCTTCGCTTTGTCAGCGGCCTTCACGCGCAGCTCGGCGAGCTCTTCCTCGGCTTTGGCGATCGCCGCCTCGACGGAAGCCTTTCCGGCGCTTTCCGCCTCGGCGATCATCGCCCTGGCCTTCTGCTCGGCCGCCGCAACGGCGGCTTTGCCCTCGGTCTCGGCCTGCGAAATGTTGTATATCGCCTCGAATGACATCGGCACACCCCCTCTGTTTTTTGAATGATTAACCGTGGATTTGCCATGAATAATAAGTATATATTTATTTTACCGCAAAGAAGCCTTCCTTTCAAGGAAAAAGAGAGAGCTTTTCGCTTTTTTTCCCGGCCCTCCGGCAAAGAGGAAGGCGGGGGGAAAGACATGGGAGCGCATATCTTTTCGACACTATTAAACCACACTTGTTATTTCTTTGTCAAACGCTGCGGCAACTTTCGTCGATGTGCCGAAACAAGCGGAAAAAAGCTGTTATAAAAGCAAAAAAGCGACGAATGGTTCGCAAAACCGTTCGCCGCGCTTTTTTGCCGGCTATCGTTATCATACGCGATCGGTATGGAGAAGAGGCTTTCTCACCGCAGAGATGTGAAAAACGCGCGCAGCAGCGCGGCGGCCTCCTCGCCCAGCACGCCGCCGAGCACCTTCGGACGGTGGCCGTAGCGCTCGAAAAACAGGTCGATCACGCTCCCGCAGGAGCCGCTCACAGCGTCCGCCGCGCCGTAGACGAGCATGGGGACGCGCGCATTGATGATCGCCCCGGCGCACATCGGGCAGGGCTCGAGCGTGACGTAGAGCGTGCAGCCGTCGAGCCGCCAGCTCCCCAGCGCCTTGCCCGCCTCGCGGATGGCCTCGATCTCGGCGTGGGCCGTGGCGTCGGTCTTTTCCTCGCGGCGGTTGCGCCCGCGGCCGATCACCTTTCCGTTTTCGTCCGCGATCACGCAGCCGACCGGCACCTCGCCCTCGGCGGCCGCTTTGCGCGCCAGCTCCAGCGCCATGCGCATGTATTGTTCGTGATCCATTCGCTTTACCTCAAAAGGGCGGCCGGAGGCCGCCCTTTTTCTAAATGAAAGAATGATGCTTCGCTCAGGCCAGCGCCGCGGTGATGATGGACATCTGATAGACCTCCTCCGCGTCGCAGCCGCGGGAAAGGTCGTTGATCGGTGCGTTGAGGCCCTGCAGGATCGGGCCGTAGGCCGCGTAGCCGCCGAGGCGCTGCGCGATCTTGTAGCCGATGTTGCCGGACTGGATCTCCGGGAAGATGAAGGTGTTGGCGTAGCCGGCGACCTTGCTGCCCGGGAACTTCAGCTGACCGACGACCGGGGAGACGGCGGCGTCGAACTGCATCTCGCCGTCGAGGTCGAGCTCGGGAGCCATCTCCTTGGCGATGGCGGTGGCGTTGCGGACGAGATCGACGTTCGCGCCCTTGCCGGAGCCCTTGGTGGAGTAGGACAGCATCGCGACCTTCGGGTCCATGCCGAAGACCTTGGCGGTCTTGGCGGTCTCGATCGCGACCTCGGCCAGCTGGGCCGCGGCGGAGAGGACGACGTTGCCCTCCTTGTCCAGACGGTCCTCATAGGCGATGTTGATCGCGCAGTCGCCCATGCACAGCATCGGCGCGTCTTCCTTGACCAGGATGAAGCAGGAGCTCACGAGG
Source organism: Candidatus Limivicinus sp. (assembly GCA_045222695.1). Classification (GTDB taxonomy): domain Bacteria; phylum Bacillota; class Clostridia; order Oscillospirales; family Oscillospiraceae; genus Limivicinus. Next base: position 18,624 of record JBGUZD010000009.1, on the reverse strand, counting down.
TTGGCGCCCTTGCGGGTCTTGACGAGCTGCAGCGCGGGACGTACGGTGTCGGCCGTGGAGTAGGTGGCGCCGCCGAGCAGCGCGTCGGCCACGCCGAGCTTGACGAGCATCGTGCCGAAGTAGTTGCCCTTCTGCAGGCTGGCGCGGCACTCCTCCGGCGTCATCTTGCCCTTGCGCAGCGCGACCATCGTGTCGACCATCTCGTCCATGCGCTCGTAGGTCGCGGGGTCGAGGATCTCCAGCCCCTCGATATCGAAGCCGCCCTTTTCGGCGGCGGCCTTTACGGCCTCGACGTTGCCGACGAGCACGGGCGTGAGGAAGCCGCCCTTCTTCAGACGGGCCGCGGACGCGAGGATGCGCGCGTCGGTGCCCTCGGTGTAGACGATCTTGCGGGGATTGGCCTTGAGGATCTCGATCAAATTCTCAAACATCTTTTGTGCCTCCAATGAAGTTTAATTTTTCCGTTCAAAGGATCTTTGCTCAACAAGAATACTGTATCACTTGCGCGCGATCTTTTCAAGGGATAAAACGGGCAAAGCGTCAAATGGTCTTGTTCGTCGGCAGGATCACCGGCAGGCCGGTCATATGGCGGCGCATCATGTCGAAGACGTGGTTGCCGGCCATGCGGCGGATGAAGCTGCGCGTGCGGTGCTCGCCCAGGTGCAGCTCGCGCACCCAGACGCCGTCCTTCGCCGCCATCGACACGAACACCGTGCCGACCTCGTGCACGCCGTCGCCGTCCGGCCCGGCCAGACCCGTGACGCCCACGCCGAGGTCCGCGCCGGAGATCTTCCTGATCCGCGCGGCCATCTCATAGGCGACCTCACAGCTCACCGCGCCCTTTTCCTCGATCAGCGCGGGATCGATGCCGAGGAGCTTCGCCTTCATCGCGTTGGTATAGGTCACGGCTCCGCCGAGGAAATGCGCGCTCGCGCCGGGGATGTCGGTGAAGCGCTTGGCGACCTCGCCGCCCGTGCAGCTCTCGGCCGCGGCGAAGCTCATGCCGTTTTGCTCCATCAGGGCGAAGACGGCCTCCTCCATGCACTCGACGTCCACGCCGTAGACAAATTCGCCCAGGCGCGCGGCCGCGCTCTCCATCACGGGCCGGATCATTTTCTCGGCCTCTTCGGCCGTGCCGGCCTTGGCCGTGATCTGCAGCAGACAGTCGCACTCCTTGGCGTAGGGGGCCATCGAGGGGTTGGACATTTTGTCCATCTCCTCGCGAAAGATCTGATCGACCGCGCTCTCGCCGATGCCGAAGATGCGCAGCGAGTGCGACACGATCTGCCCGCCGGAGAGCTTCTGCAGATAGGGCAGCGCGCTCTCGGCGAACATGGCGCGGCACTCCTTGGGCGGGCCGGGGATCATGATCACGGTCTTGCCGTCCTTCTCAAAGGCGCAGCCCGGCGCCGTGCCGCAGTTGTTGTGGAAGACCGTGCAGCCCTCCGGCAGCAGGGCCTGGGCGTAGTTGTTGGGCGTGAAGTTCCGGCTGTAGCGGATGTAGTCGTACAGCCCCTCGCGCTCGGCCTTGTTTTCCACCAGGGGAAGGCCGAAGGACTCGGCGAGGATCTGCTTGGTCAGATCGTCGCAGGTCGGCCCGAGGCCGCCGGTGGTGATGATGACGTCGGCGCGGCCCTTCGCGATCTCCACGCAGGCGCGCAGTCGCTCGGGGTTGTCGCCCACAACGGTGTGCCAGCGCACGTTGACGCCGATCTTCGAGAGCATCTCGGAGATATCGCGCGCGTCGGTGTTCGTCACATGGCCGAGCAGCAGCTCGGTCCCGACCGAGAGGATCTCGGTATCATAGCTTCCGTTCGTCATCTGCCCACCATGATCCTTTCCACGCCCGCGAGCGCCTCGGCCACGAGACCCTCGATATCCATCGCGCTCTCGGCGCGCGCGACCTCCTCCGGCTTCGGGTGCGTCTTCGGATGCCGCGGCGTGAAGACCGTGCAGCAGTCCTCATAGGGCAGGATCGAGGTCTCGAAGGTGCCGATGCGGCGCGCCAGACGCACGATCTCCTCCTTGTCCAGACCGATCAGCGGCTGGAGCACGGGCAGCGACAGCACCGCCTGCGTCGAGGCCATGGCCTCCATGGTCTGGCTGGCCACCTGGCCGAGGTTCTCGCCCGTGACGATGGCCTTCGCGCCCTGCGTTTCGGCGATCTTCTCGGCGATGCGCATCATAAAGCGGCGCATGACGAGGGTGAAATACTCCTCGGGGCACTTGTCGCGGATCTGCTCCTGGATGTGCGTGAAGGGCACGACGAAGAGCGGCATCTTGCCGCAGTAGGGCGTTAAGAGCCGCGCGAGCTCGATCACCTTTTCCTTCGCCGCCTCGGAAGTATAGGGGAAGGAGAAAAAGTGAACGGGAACGAGCCTTACGCCGCGTTTGGCGATCATATAGCTCGACACCGGGCTGTCGATGCCGCCCGAGAGCAGCGAGACGGCCACGCCGTTCGATCCCACGGGCATGCCGCCCGCGCCGTCCACCGGCGAGGCGTGCACATAGGCGGCGGTCTCGCGCACCTCGAGGTGGACGACGAGCTCGGGCTCGTGCATCTCGACCTTCAGGTGCGGATAGGCCTCGGACAGCTCGCCGCCGACGTACTGGCTCAGCTCGATGCTGGTCATCGGGAAACGCTTGTCGCTGCGCTTGCTCTCGACCTTGAAGCTCTTTGCCGCCGTCAGCTCGCCGCGCAGGTATTCCTTCGCGAGAGCGGTGATCGCATCCTTGTCCTTTTCGCACTCAGCCGCGCGGCTGAGCTTGATGATGCCGAAGACCTTTCCCGCGGCCTCAAAGGCCGCGTCCATGTCGCTCGTTTCGTCCGCGCCCTCGATGTAGACGGTGGACTGGCTGTACCAGACGCGGTATTCGCCGACGCCGTAAAGGCTGTGGCGGAGGTTCGACAGCAGCTTCTGTTCAAATGTCCTGCGGTTGAGACCCTTCAAAACGATCTCACCGAGCTTGCAGAGAATGATCTCTTTCATGGTTCTTCCTTATCTTTGCAATTCGATCCGGACGGGCAGCTCGAAGAGCGTCCCGCCGTCGTTTCCCCGTGCGGTCACGAAAAAGCCGATGCTCTCAAAGGGAGCGCCGCCCTCCTCCGGGATAAGGGGCAGCGTGAGCGTCCAGGTCCAGTCCTCCCCGCCGGGGACGGCGAGCCGCCCCTCAAAGGGGAAGGTCCTGCCGTCGGCGGCGTAGGCGTCCACGGCAAGCTCGGCGGCATTTTCGCCGCCGTTGACGGCCCGCAGCTTCAGACGGACGCAGGGGGCGCTGCCGCCCGCGAGCTCGGCGCCGTCGAAAAAGAGACGGAACATATCCTCCTGCCGCAGCAGCGCGCCGCTCTCGGGCGCGGAGGCGAGCAGCTCTTCACCCGTGCGGAAGGACGCGGCGACCGTGTCGAAGATATCGACGATCTCTCCCTCGCGTCCGTCGAAGCAGGAGCCGTAGAGCAGATAAAAGCGCTCCGGCGTCTCCCAGGCGACCCATCTGCGCCAGGTGTCGTATTTCAGATGCAGCGCGCGCAGCGCCCTCCAGCCGGAGCCGGCCGTGCCCTCCTCGGCGTAGCTGCCCCATTTGCCCGTCTCGAGGAGGTCGAGCAGCTCGTCCGGCGCGTTCTCGTCGTCGCGAAGGACGCTCGTGAAGAACATGCGCGCGAAGAACCAGCCGGGATTGAAGCGGATCGCGCCCTTTTCCACCCAGCTTGTGCAATAGGCGGGATAGACGAAGGAGCAGTCGAACTCATCCGCGCCGCTGCAGTAATACGCCAGATCCTCCGCGGATTCCGCCGCGGGCAGGACGAAGGAAAGCTCCAGCGCCTCGGGCAGCTCGACGACGGGCTCGGCCGTCACGACGACGTCCGGCTCCTCCGGCGCGGCGCTCTCCTGCGGCGGCTCCGGCGTCTCCCGGCCGGGCAGGGGCGGGAGGGACGGCAGCGATCCGGCGCAGCCGGACAGCAGCGAAAGGAGCAGGCACAGGACGACGATCAAACAAAATGTGCGTTTCATGTTGTTACTCTCCGCTCGTAAAGTCAAAGGCGCGGTACTGCACGGCCTCGGCGACGTGCTCCGGCAGGATGTCGGGGCAGCCGGCGAGGTCGGCGATCGTGCGCGCGACGCGCAGCACGCGGTCGTAGCTGCGCGCGGTCAGGCCCATGGCCTCGAAGGCGCCGCGCATCAACTCTTCGCTCTCCGCCGTCAGCGGGCAGAAGGCGCGCAGCTCGCGGCTGTCCATGCGCGCGTTGCAGGGCGTGGCGGAAGCGGCGAAGCGCTCGCGCTGGATCGCCCGGGCCGCGTCCACGCGCTTTTTGATCTCCTTCGAGCTCTCCGCCGGCGCGCGGCGGCGCAGCTCGTCGAATTCCAGAGCCGGGACCTCGGTGATGATATCGATGCGGTCCAGCAGCGGCCCGGAGATACGGCTCTGATAACGGCGCACCTCCGCCTCGCTGCACTTGCAGCGCCCGGAGGGATGGCCGTACCAGCCGCATTTGCAGGGGTTCATCGCGCACACCAGCATGAAGCGGCTGGGATAGGTGACCGAGCCGGACACGCGCGAGACCGTGACGAAGCCGTCCTCGAGCGGCTGGCGCAGCACCTCGAGCACGTCGCTGCGGAACTCGGGCAGTTCGTCAAGGAACAAAACGCCCGTGTGCGCCAGACTGATCTCGCCGGGCCGCGGCGTCGTGCCGCCGCCCGCGAGGCCCGGACCGGACACCGTGTGGTGCGGCGAGCGGAAGGGACGGGTGCAGACGATGGGGTTTTTCCTGCCCGTGAGCCCGGCGACGGAGTGGATCTCCGTGGCCTCGATCATCTCCTCGCGGCTCATGTCCGGGAGGATCGAGGAAAGACGCCGCGCCATCATCGACTTGCCCGAGCCCGGAGGCCCGACGCAGAGGATGTTGTGTCCGCCCGCGGCGGCCACCTCAAAGGCGCGCTTGACGCTCTCCTGTCCCTTGACGTCGGCAAAGTCCGGCAGCGAGAGCTCCGCGGGTCCGATCAGCGGCGCGGCGGCGGGCTCGATCGTCTTTTCTCCCTTGAGATGGGCGACAAGCTCTCCGACGTTTTCCAGCGGGATGATCTCCACGCTCTCGGCGAAGGCCGCCTCGGCGGCGTTCTCGGCCGGGAGATAGAGGCGCCTGACGCCGCAGCGCTCCGCGGCGATGGCCATCGGCAGCGCGCCGGAGATGCGCCGCAGCGTGCCGTCGAGCGCGAGCTCGCCTAAGAATGCGCTGTCCTCTTCGACGCGGGGCAGCTCGCCCTGCGCGGCGAGGATGCCGACGAGGATCGGCAGGTCGTAGAGCGTGCCGGCCTTTTTGCGGTCGGCCGGCGCGAGATTGACGGTCAGGCGGCTCGGCGGGAAGCGGAAACCGTTGTTCTTGATCGCCGCGCGGACGCGCTCGCGCGCCTCCTTGACGGCCGCGTCGGGCAGTCCGACGATCTCAAAGCCGGGCAGGCCGCCGGAGATATAGACCTCGACGGCGACCTCAAAGCCGCCCACGCCGCTGACGCCGAAGCTGCGGGTTCTGGATAGCATCTGATCCACTCCTTGAAACAGCCGGAGGAATCGCTTTCTCCGGCTGTTGAAAACAATGTGAAAGGTTAATCTTCAGTCTCTCCGACGATCGCGATATGCAGCTCGTCCAACTGCTTCTGCGTGACCTCGGAGGGGGCGCCCATCATCAGATCCTGAGCCTTCTGGTTCATCGGGAAGGTGATGACCTCGCGGATCGACTCCTCGCCCGTGAGCAGCATGACGATGCGGTCGATGCCGGGGGCGCAGCCCGCGTGCGGGGGCGCGCCGTAGCAGAAGGCGTTGTACATGGCGGGGAACTTCTTCTTCACGTCGTCCTCGCCCAGACGCACCATCTCGAAGGCCTTGATCATGATCTCGGGGTCGTGGTTTCTCACCGCGCCGGAGGCGCTCTCATAGCCGTTGCAGACCAGGTCGTACTGGTTGGCCATGATCTCGAGCGGGTCGATCTCGCCGCGCTCGGCCTTCTCCAGCACCTCGAGCCCGCCCGCGGGCATCGAGAAGGGGTTGTGGCAGAACTCGAGCTCGCCGGATTCCTCGCCGATCTCGTACATCGGGAAGTCGACGATCCAGCAGAGCTGATACTGCTCCTTGTCCATGTGCGCGGGGCAGAGCGCGCCGAGCTTCGTGCGCAGCACGCCCGCGGTCTTCTGCGCGACGGCGAGCTTTCCCGCCGCGAGGCCGACGAAGCAGCCGGGCTGCAGGCCGAGGCTTTCGACGAGCTGTTCCTTGATCGGCTGGACGAACTTGGAGATGCCGCCCACGAGCTCGGAATTTTCATCCATGCGGAACCAGTAGCTCTTCTGCGCAGTCTGCACCTCGACGTCGGCGCAGAGCTTGTCGATCTGCTTGCGCGTGGCCTCGAAGCCGCTCACGACCACGGCCTTGACGACGTTGCCCTCGAAGGGGCCGAAGCCGATGGAGCCCATCAGCTCCGTCGCGTCCTGAATGACGAGGTCGATGCGCAGGTCGGGCTTGTCGGTGCCGTATTTCTCCATCGCCTCGCGGAAGGGGATGCGGCGGAAGGGAGCGGGCGTCACGCGGTCGCCGTAGAGACCGAATTTTTCAAAGACGGGCACGAGCACCTCTTCGAGCACGCCGAGCACGTCGTCCTGCGTGGCGAAGGACATCTCCATGTCGAGCTGGTAGAACTCGCCCGGGGTGCGGTCGCCGCGCGCGTCCTCGTCACGGAAGCAGGGCGCGATCTGGAAATAACGGTCAAAGCCCGAGGCCATCAGCAGCTGCTTGAACTGCTGCGGGGCCTGCGGCAGCGCGTAGAACTTGCCGGGATGCTTGCGGGCCGGCACCAGATAGTCGCGCGCGCCCTCGGGGGAGGAGGCGGTGAGGATCGGCGTCGTGATCTCGAGAAAACCGTGCTCGGTCATCAGCTTGCGGATCTCGGCCACGACCTGGCAGCGCAGGATGATGTTCTTCTTCACGGCCGGATTGCGCAGGTCGAGGAAGCGGTATTTCAGGCGCGTCGCCTCGTCCGCCTCGCGGCTGCGGTTGATCTCGAAGGGCAGCTCGTTGTAGCGGCAGCGGCCCGTCACGGAGATCTTTTCGGGCACGACCTCGATCTCGCCGGTGGGGAGCTTGGGGTTTTTGCTCGCGCGCTCGCGCACCGTGCCGGTGACGGAGATCGTGGATTCCTTGTTGATGGCGCGGATCGTGTTCATCATCTCTTCGTTTTCGATGACGAGCTGCGTCGTGCCGTAAAAGTCGCGGATGACGACGAAGGCCAGAGAGGCGGACACGGCGCGGACGTTTTCCATCCAGCCCGCGAGCGTGACGGTCTTCCCGGCGTCGGAGAGCCGCAGCTCTCCGCAGTTGTGGGTACGTGACTGCTTCATATGTTTTCCTCTTTTCCTAAACTGAGGTCATTCCCTGATCAGCGCCGCGGCGGCGCGCCTGGCGGCGTCCGCGCGGATGAGGGCCGCGGCTTCGGCGGGGGAGAGCTTTTGCTGCTCGCCCGTGCGCATGTCCTTGACGGAGAGGACGCCCTCGGCGAGCTCGTCCTCGCCCAGGAAGACGGCGTAGGGCGCGCCGATCCTGTCGGCGTAGCTCATCTTCGCCTTGAACTTCTTTTTCTCCGTGTAGAGCTGCACGCGCAGACCGGCCTTCCGCAGCTCCGCCGCGGCGGCGATCGCCGGGGAGAGCTCTTCCGTCATCGGAAGGATCAGCGCGTCGCAGGGAGCGGCGCCGCCCTCGTCGGAGAGCAGGCCCTGCTCGGAGAGGATATAAAAGAAGCGGGTGAGCCCGATGGAGATGCCCACGCCGGGCAGCGCGCGGTCGGTGTAATATTCCGCCAGATTGTCATAGCGGCCGCCCGAGCAGACCGAGCCGATCTCCGGGTGGTCGAGCATCAGCGTCTCGTACACGGTGCCCGTGTAGTAGTCGAGCCCGCGCGCGATCGTGAGATCGACGGCGAAATTCTCCTCCGGCACGCCGAAGTCGGCGAGGTACTTCACGACGGTTTTGAGCTCCTCAAGCCCCTCGTCGAAGCTCGCGTCCATGCCGCGGTAACGCTCGAGCGCGGCGATCACCTCGTCGTTCGTGCCCTTCACGGCCATGAAGTCCATGACGTTCTCAGCCTTGCAGGGCAGCATCTTCACATCGTTGATCAGGCTCTGCCGCACGGCCTCCGCGCCGATCTTGTCCATCTTGTCCACCGTGCGCATGATCTCGCCGGACTTCTCGCTCATGCCGTTCATGGCGTAAAAGCCGCTTAAGAGCTTGCGGTTGTTCACGCGGATCTGGAAGCGCTTCACGCCCAGCCGCGTGAAGGTGTCGTAAATGATGGCGGGGATCTCCGCCTCGCAGAGGACGTCCAGCTTCCCGTCGCCGATGATGTCGATGTCGGCCTGATAGAATTCGCGGAAGCGGCCGCGCTGGGCGCGCTCGCCGCGGTAGACCTTGCCGATCTGATAGCGGCGGAAGGGGAAGGCGAGCTCGGCGTAATGCGCGGCGACGTATTTCGCCAGCGGCACCGTGAGATCAAAGCGCAGGGCCAGGTCGTTGTCGCCCTTGGTGAAGCGGTAGATCTGCTTTTCGGTCTCGCCGCCGCCCTTGGCGAGCAGCACCTCGGCCGACTCGATCACAGGCGTGTCCAGAGGCGTGAAGCCGTAGGAGGAATAGGTCTCGCGCAGGAGAGCGAGCATGCGCTCGAACTTCAGCTGATCGGCGGGGAGAAGCTCCATGAAGCCGGAGAGCGTGCGCGGTTTGACAGTGGCCATAAGAAAAGTCCTTTCGGATGGAAGTCGTAAAAATGCAAAACCGCAGGCGCACATACGATACGAACTGCGGTTTTATCAGGTTGGGAAGGCGACAGTTCAGCGCCTCTGCGGATTGACGATGTTGCGCCAGTCGAGATCGCCGCGCCGCAGGCCCTGCACGAGCACCTCCGCCGTGGCGGCGTTGGTGGCGAAGGGGATCTGATACTGGTCGCACAGACGCTCGATCTTGTTGATGTCGTCAAAGCCGCCCGGGTTGGCCGGGTCGCAGAAGAAGAGCACCAGATCGATCTCGTTGAAGGAGATGCGCGCGCCGATCTGCTGCGAGCCGCCCTGATCGGCGTGCAGATACAGCGTGATCGGCAGGCCCGTCGCCTCGCTCACCAGCTTGCCCGTGACGTGCGTGGCGCACAGGGAATGCTCGGCCAGGATGCCGCAGTAGGCGATGCAGAACTGGACCATCAGCTCTTTTTTTCGGTCATGTGCCATCAATGCAATATTCATAAGCTGCTCCCTTCGGCGGAGTCTTTGTCCCGCCGAATGCAAGATTTTTATCAGATACTTAATTATATACGCACCGCGCCCAAAGTTCAATAAAAACCTGAACGGTAAAAGCTTTTTCTTTTACTTCAGCAGCGCCATTTCGTGCTCGGAGGTGTCGGAATAGCTGCGGATCGTCCAATAGGCGTCGAGCACCTGGCGCGCCATGAAGGCGCAGTTGGCGCCGGCCTTGCCGCGCTCGACCACGAAGGCCATCGCGATCTGCGGGTCGTCGTAGGGCGCGTAGCAGATGAAAATGGCGTCGTTGACGATGTTTTTGCCCTTCTGGGCGGTCCCGGTCTTGGCGGCGACGCGCTTGGACTGGGGGTAATCGAAGAAGTACTTCGCGACGGAGTTGTTGTTGACGATGTCGTTGGCCACGAGGCGCATGCCCTCCTGGATCGCGAACCAGTTGAACTCGCCGATGCCGCCGGCCTTGAGGTCGTTGACGTTGCTGAGGATCTCCGGCTTGCGGTCGTAAATGAGCTCGTCGAAGTCGTAGCTGCGGACGTATTTGAGCAGCGAGGCGCTGTGCCGCACGCCGCTGTTGGCGACGGTGGCGCAGTACTCCGCCAGCTGGATCGGGGAGAAGATCGAGTCGGACTGACCGATGCCCGCCTGCAGTGTGTCGCCGATTCGCCACTCGGTGCCGGTGAAGTCGGCGTGGTTGGCGCGGTTGGACATGTTGCCGGTGGTCTCCGTCAGCTCGATGCCGGTGTGCTCGCCCAGACCGTAGGCGTGGGCGAAGCGGCCCAGGTCGTCAACGCCGAGCTTGTCGGAAACGGTGTAGAAGAAGTAGTTGCAGGAGTGCAGCAGCGCGTCGGTGACGGTCAGCTCGCCGTGGGTGTAGTGCTCGCCCTCGACGGCGGTCCAGATCCAGCATTCCGGCGCGTAGCCGTTGGCGGCGTATTTGGTGAACACGCCGTTGCACTTGATCTTGTCCTGGGTGTTGATGATGCCCTGGGCCAGCGCCGCCGTGGCGGTGCAGGGCTTGAAGGCGGAGCCGGGGGCGTAGGCGCCCATCAGCGCGCGGTTGAACAGCGGGGCGTTGGGCTGCTCGAGCAGCTCGGAGTACTTCTCGATGATCGTAGACACGTCGTAGGTGGGCCAGCTCGCGATGGCGAGCGGCTCGCCGCTCTTGACGTCTACGACCACGCAGGCGCCGCCGGTGATCTCCCAGTAGCCGTCCTCGATGGTCCAGTTGCCCATGGCGGTCTGCTCGGCCTTTTCGTTCCGGCGCTCGCTCATCAGGATGTCGATGCCGTTGGCGAGGATACGCTCCACCTGCTCCTGCAGCACGATGTCGAGCGTGATATACACGTGGTTGCCGGGCTCGGGCTCCTTGAGGTATTCGTTGGCGAGCACGGTGCCGTTGGCGGTGCGCGTCACGAGCACCTTGCCGTCGTTGCCGTGCAGATAGGTCTCGAAGGCGTACTCGATGCCGTCCTTGCCGACCATGGCGTCGGGGGAGTATTCGAGCAGGGAGTATTTCTCGTATTCCTCCTGCGTCATCAGGCCCGTGTAGCCCAGGATGTGCGCGGCGTAGTTGGTCTGATAGTCGCGGGTGAAGGAGCGCTTGACCTGGATGCCGGCGAGCTTGGTCTCCATGATGGAGGTGATCAGCTTCATGCTGGCGTCCTGGACGAAGACGTAATCGGCGGTGTTGATGGCGTAGCGGACATTGATGGAGTAGCGCAGGCCCGCGATCTTGCGCATGTCCTCGGCCGAGTAGTTGCTGTCGATGTCGTAGCGGGTGCGCATGTAGCTCAGCAGCTCCACTGCGGTCGGGTTCGCGGGCAGGCTCTTCGCCTTGTCCTTGAAATAGGCCTCCAGCATCGTGCGCTGGATCTCGGTCATGTTCGGGTCGTATTCAAAGGGCGGCTCCTTCGAGACCGGCAGGTCGTCGATATAGGTGTCGCCGAACTCCTCGACCATGTCGATGAGCTCGAGCAGGACGCCGTTGGGGTCGTCGCTCGCGAAGAGCTTGCCCGTGTCGATCGTCAGGTCGTAGCATTCCTTGTTGCTGATGAGCACGCGGCCGTAGCGGTCGAGGATGTCGCCGCGCGCGGCGGTGACGGTCTCCTCCTTCTGCTGCAGCTCGCTGCTGGCGGCGTAATACTCTTCGCCTTTGATGATCAAGACGTTGTAGAGGAAGACAAAGTAGATTACCAGCAGGATGACCAGAAGGATCGCCATGGTCAGGACGCGCTCTTTGGAAATCGTCTTGTTCATAGAAAAATCCTTTCGAGGAGCTTAAGCTTCGTGTCCGAGGAGCCTATTCGATCCATCGGGCCGGAGGGAAATACACAAGCGCGGAGAAGGGCAGCGACCAGAGCGTCTGCAGGATCGCCGTCCAGATCGCGGAGAAGGAGCCGGCGCTCTTGAGCGCGATGATCGTCGTCTGCGTCAGCGCCGTGAGCACGAGCGCCGCCAGCGCCAGCAGCATGAAGCCGAGAAAGCGCCGGTTGACGAAAAACTGGGCGAGGATGCCCACGCAGAAGGCGATGAAGGGGAAGAGCAGGGTATAGGTGATCAGCGTGCCGGGCGTGAACATGTCGGTGAAGATGCCCATCACCAGCGCGAAGACCACGCCGGGGATCGCGCCCTCGAACATGGCGACGGCGGTGACGGCGGCGGGCGGGATGAACGCGCAGACGCCTCCCGGGCGGATCTGCGTGAGCACCATATCCTGCACGATCAGCACCACCAGCATGTAGACGCCGTACCACAGCACGCGCTTGAAACGCCGGGGCGTGAGGAAGTCCTTGAACAGGTCTTTTTTGATGAGTCGATCAAACAATTTATTCCACCACTTCGAAGTCCTTGATGACGAAAACCTGCACGAGCGAGTCGAACACGACCTGCGGCTCGACCACGCCGTATTCGATCTGGCCGCCGGCCTCGGTCTGCACGGCGGTGATCTTTCCGATGACCAGGCCCTGCGGGAAGGCGCCGCCGTTGCCGGAGGTCAGCACCTCGTCGCCGACGTAGATGTGCGCGCCGTCGGCCAGGAAGGTCAGCTTGGCCTGCTTGTTTTTCATAAACGAATATTCGCCCATGACGATGCCGGAGGTGCCCGTGTCGCCGACAAAGGCGCCCACGCTCATGTCGACGTCGATGAGCGTCGATACGGTCGCCCAGGTCTCGCCCAGCTCGGTCACCTGGCCGACCACGGCGCCGTATTCGGTCACGACCGGGTCGCCCAGCTCGATGCCGGAGCTCGCGCCCTTGGAGATCGTAAAGCTGTGGGCCCAGTTCGACGAGGACCAGAGCACCACCTTGCAGGACTCAAAGACGTAGTCCGCGTGCTTTTCGCGCAGGTTGAGCAGACGGCGCAGGCGGGTGTTCTCCTCCGACGCGGCGATGCCGTCGCGCGCGGACTGCTGCGCGTCGGCAAGCTGGCTGCGCAGCGATTCGTTCTCGGCGAGCAGGCTGTCGTACTTGTAGAGATAGCCGTAGATCGTGTCGAACCAGTTGACCGCGGAGCTCACGACCTTCTGGACCGGGGAGATCAGAACGCCCGAGGCGTTGTGCAGGAGGCTGATCTGCCCGCCGCGCGCGGCGGAGGACAGCGCGATGATCAGCGCGACCGATGCCACGATCACCCCGACGCGCACGCCGTATTTTTTGATATATTCCTTCAAAGAAGTTCAACTCCTTGCTCTTTGAGCATTTCCCCCAGCAGACACAGGGGCAGGCCCATGACGTTGAAAAAGTCTCCGTCGATCCGCTCGACAAAGAGCGCGCCTTTTCCCTGCGCGCCGTAAGCGCCGGCCTTGTCCATCGGCTCGCCGCTTTGGATATAGCGCTCGATCTCCCCCTCGGAGAGCGTGCGGAACGTGACCGCGCTGCGGTCGGCGCGGCAGAGCTCGACGCCGTTTCGGATGACGCACACGCCGGTGAAGACCTCGTGCGTGCGGCCCGAGAGCGTGCGCAGCATCTCCGCGGCCTCGGCGGGGGAATGCGGCTTGCCGTAGACGCATCCGCCGAAAACGACGATCGTGTCTGCGGCGATGACGACGTCGTCCCCCTCCGCCTCCGCGGCGGCCTCGCGCGCTTTCGCGGCGGCCAGCGCCCTGACGAGCTCCGGAGGCGGGAGCGAGGGATCGGCCCGCTCCTCCCGGACGGCGGGGCGGATCACAAGCCCGGTCACGCCGAGCATTTCCATCAGCTCTCTCCTGCGCGGAGAGGCCGAGGCAAGAATACAGCGCATGGTTTTCCTCCGATGGGAAGGATCATTCCACGCCGCGGTAATACAGCCCGCGCGTGAGGACGTTGGGACGGTAATCGCTGCGGCCGAGGTAGGCCTTCGCGACCTCGACGCACTCGCGCGCGCTCTCGGTCGTGAACAGCAGGCGCGCGCCCCAGAGCCCGCAGACCTCGACGTCGCTCATGCGGTCGGCAAGGTAGAGCTTGTGCGCGTTGTAGATCACGTTGCGGCAGCCGAAATCCTTCACGACGTGAAAGACGTTGCCGGTGCGGTCGGCCATCTGCGCGGGCGCGGCGCAGGCGCAGCGGCCGGCGCTGTGGCGGATGACGCACTGGTCGGAGACCATCAGCGGCAGGCGGCCGTAAACGATCATCTCCAGATCGAGGCTCTTGCGCAGGTCGCGGATCTGGGCGAGGCGCAGCTCGAACGAGGCGGTGGCGGAGAGGAAGCCCGCGTCGCACAGCACGTTGAGCGTGCGCGAATTGAAGGCGTTGAGCCCGAAGTCGCCGCGCAGAGACATGCCGGCGCGCCGGGCGAGGCCGACATGGCCGAGGTTGCCGACGAGCGCCTCGTCCACGCCCTGTTCGGCGAGGAATTCGAGCGCGGCGAAGACGTCCTCGCTCTGGTCGTCGGTGATGACGCGCGGCAGCACGGCGACGAGCTTCGTCCCGTTCTCGGCAAACTTCCGCACGGGAGAGAAATCGCCTATGAGCCCCATGGCGGGGAAATACAGATAGTCGGGCTTCAGCTCGCACAGCTCGTCGCTGAGCTGCGCGGGCGTTCTCACCTGAAAGATGGTCTGCGGGACGTTCGGCGCGGTTTTCTTCTCCGGCAGCGGCGGCAGCGTGAGAGAGCGCCGCTGGGGCGGCTGGGCCCGCTCCTCGGAGATCTGCGTGATCAGGCGGCGCCGCAGGTCGTTGATCTCGGCGGTGGGGATGAAGAGGAAGGGATCCACCTTCGCCCGGTTCTCCACGCAGTTGTAGGGCGTGCCTCCGGTCTTGAACATCTGGTCGACGACAAAGCTCTCCGTCAGGCCCTGGCGCTTGGCCGCCTCGGGCATCGGCCCGGAGGCGACGGCCTTGTGGCCCTCGTCGTCGAAGGCGATGGCCCGGATCGGCTGCCCCTTCTCGCAGAGCGTGTAAAAGTGCAGCGGCACGCGGCGCAGCTCGCCCTCGGAATAGTCCCTGCGGGCGGCGGTGAAGAGCTTTTCGCTCTCGCGGTCCTCGTTCTCGCCGCGCACGCCGAACATATTCTTTTTATCGCCGTTGTAATAGCCCTGGGTGAAGCCGTCGCGGGAAAAGGCGGTCTCGAGTGTGTTCAGCTCGTCCTGCGTCGGCGCGCGGCGCTCGTGCAGGACCTTGGCGTAGACGCCCGTGACCAGGGCGGTGTATTCGGGACGCTTCATGCGGCCCTCGATCTTGAGACAGGCGACGCCGGCGTCCTCGAGCTCGGCGAGCTTGTCCACAAGGCAGTTGTCCTTGAGGGAAAGGGGATAGTCGTCCATCCGGCCGCCGAGGGAGTAGGCCATGCGGCAGGGCTGGGCGCACATGCCGCGGTTGCCGCTCCTGCGGCCGATCAGCGCGGACATATAGCACTGCCCGCTGTGGCAGAAGCACAGCGCGCCGTGGACGAAGACCTCGGTCTCGATGGGAGCGCGGGAGGTGATGTAGCGGATCTGATCGATCGACAGCTCGCGCGCGAGCACGGCGCGCGTAAGGCCCATCTCGGCCGCGGCCTCGACCCCGGCGAGATTGTGGATGCTCATCTGCGTGCTGGCGTGCAGGGGGATGTCCGGCAGCGCGGCGCGCAGCGCGCGCACGAGCCCGAGATCCTGCACGATCAGTCCGTCGGCGCCGAGAGAGGAGACGAGCCGCGCCTGGGCGACGGCCGCTTCCGTTTCACGGTCGTCCACGAGCGTGTTGAGCGTGACATAGACCCGGCAGCCGCGGATGCGGCAGTAGCGCACGGCCTTCTCAAACTCTTCCTCGGTAAAGTTTTTCGCTCCGCGGCGGGCGTTGAAGTCGCCCAGACCGAGATAGACCGCGTCGGCGCCGTTCTGAACGGCGGCGATGACGGCTTCCGGCGAGCCGGCGGGGGAAAGCAGTTCTGTCATGGCTTCTCCTTCGGAGCGGAAGATCGTCTCTTCCGCATCAAGTCCATAAAGATACAAAATACATTGTACCACAAGTCCCCCTCTTGCGACAAGAACTAATTTATGTTATAATATGTAAACAAATTCTGACGCTTTTACGCCTTTTGCGGGACCGCGTTCACGGAGAGAAACAGCCATGGCCGACGAAAAGAAAGAAAAGCTGATAAGCGCCGAAACGGCGGACGCGCTGATCGCCGCGCACGACGGCGACATGGCGCTCTATTGCCTGTACGCCGCGCGGCATCCCGGCGCGGACGACGAGACGGCCGCCGCCGTGCTCTGCCGCACGCGCGGCGAGATCGCCGCGGCGCGCGAGAAGCTCGGGCGCATCCTGCGCAGCGGGAAAAAGAGCGTCCCCGCTCCCCCCGCCGACGAGCCGGTGGAGCGCGATTCGGAGGAGATCGTCAGCACCTTCCGGGAAAAGGCCTTCGAGCCGATCCTCGAGGAGATGACGCGCATCCTCGGGGCGATCCCCTCAAAGGCCTATCTCAACACGCTGGTGGACATTTACGACCGTCTCGGCATGCCGCCGGAGGTCATCCTGCTGCTGCTCAACTACTGCGATGCGGAGACGCGCCGCCTCTGGGGCCCCGGCCGCCGTCCCACGCCGAAGAGCATTTCCGAGGAGGCCTATCGCTGGGCCAACCGCGAGATCATGACGATCGAGCTGGCCGAGGAGTACATCATCCGCCGCGAGAAACAGCACGAGGACAAGGAGCGCATCAAGTCGCTGCTCGGCATCCGCGGCAGAAACCTCAGCCCGAGCGAGACGAGACACGTCGAGCAATGGCTGGAGATGGGCTTCCCCGACGAGGCGATCTACGCGGCTTACGACCGCACGGTCACGAAGCTCGGCGCGCTCAACTGGGCCTATATGAGCGGCATCCTCAAAAAGTGGCACGCCGCCGGGCTGCACACGGCCGAGGAGATCGAACAGGCCGAAGGAAAACGCCGCGGCCGCGGCGAAACGATATCCGATCCCGGAACGGGGCCGGATCAGGAGGATCTGGAAAGGATCCTGAAAAAACTCAAGGGAGGCAAGGCATGAGCTACGACGGAACTATCCTCGCCCGTGCGCGGGATCGTCTGGACGGCGTGCGCGAGCAAAATGCGCGCGAGCATGAGACGCGCGTGATGCGCGCCTATGCCGCGAAGCCGGAGCTGCGCGCGATCGACGCCGCGCTGCGCGCGCAGATGACCGAGCTCGTGCGGCTCACCCTCTCGGGCGAGACGGAGAAGATCGAAGCGCTCCGGGAGGAAAGCCTGGAGCTCCAGCGCCGCCGCGGCGAGCTGCTGCGTCAGCTCGGCCACGGAGAGGACTGGCTCGACGAGATCGTCTCCTGCGAAAAATGCCGCGACAGCGGCGTGTACCGCGGCGGCGTGTGCGACTGTCTCAAAAGACTGTATAACGAAGAGCTCACGCGCGATCTGGGCGTGCTGCTGCGGAACGGGGACGAGAGCTTTGATAAGTTCGATCTCTCGCTCTACGACGAGGAGTACCGCGGCAAGATGCGAACGGTGTATGAGATCGCCGGGGCCTATGCGGAGAATTTTTCTCCCGCTGCGGGCAATCTGCTGTTCCAGGGCGGCACGGGGCTGGGAAAGACCTTCCTTTCCGCCTGCGTGGCCAGAGCGGTCGCGGAAAAGGGCTTCTCCGTCTGCTACGACACGGCCTCGGCCGTGGTCGGCAGCTTCGAGTCGCAGAAGTTTTCCCGGGACGAGGAGGCCGACAAGCGCGTGAAGCGGATGCTCTCCTGCGATCTGATGATCCTGGACGACCTCGGCACCGAAATGCCCACGCCGATGGCGGACAGCGCCATCTACACGCTGATCAACACGCGCCTCAACGAGGAGAAGAATACCATCATCAGCACCAACCTGCGCGACGGCGATCTGCAGAAGCGCTACGGCGCGCAGATCTGCTCGCGGCTTTTCGGCGCGTATGAGCGCGTGGGATTCGTCGGCCGGGACATCCGCCAGATCAAACGCTGAGACTTCCGTGAAAGGAGCGCCCTGAGACATGCAGCACGAGATCAAAAAGGAGATCCCCCTGCTCGACGCAAGGGGAGAGCTGACCGAGCCGGGCTATGCGAAGAAGCTGCTGCCCGTATACAGACGCGCGGACATCCGCGCGGGGAAGCTGCGCATCAAGGAGTGGGACTATTATCTCATCAGCAACGGCCGTTTCGCCCTGGCCCTGACGATCGCCGACAACGGCTACATGGGCATGGACTCGGTCTCGATCGTCGAGCTGGAGGAGAAGTGGGAGATCACGACCAGTCCGATGAGCCTGATGACGCTCGGAAAGGTCGGTCTGCCCGAGCATTCCGGCAGAGGTGTCAGCGAGCACGCGGGAAAGGGCCACCATCTGAAGTTCGAGGTCCTCGGCGGCGGACGGCGGCTCCTCACGGCGCACATGGACCGCTTCGGCGACAAGGGCGCGCTCGACGCGCGGATCGAGCTCTATGACGAGCCCGAGGAGAGCATGGTCATCGCCACGCCCTTCGACAAGCCCGGACATTTCTATTTCAACCAGAAGATCAACTGCCAGCGCGCCGCAGGGTCCTTCAGCTACGGCGGGCGCAGCTGGGTCTTCGACGGCGCCGACAGCTTCGCCGTGCTCGACTGGGGCCGCGGCGTGTGGACCTATCACAACACCTGGTACTGGGGCTCGGCCTCCTGGCAGGTGGACGGCGTGCCCTTCGGCTGGAACATCGGCTACGGCTTCGGCGACACGTCGGCCGCGAGCGAGAACATGCTGTTCTATGACGGAAAAGCCCACAAGCTCAGCCAGGTGCGCTTCCACATCCCGGGCGGGGAAAAGGACTTCCTCTCGCCGTGGCGCTTTACCTCCGACGACGGGCGCTTCGAAATGGACTTCGCCCCGATCCTGGACCGCGCCTCCTGCACGGACGTCGGTGTCATCAAATCCGACCAGCACCAGGTCTTCGGCCGCTTCA
>JBGUZD010000008.1:0-3555 GCA_045222695.1 Candidatus Limivicinus sp. | reverse complement strand
GTCTGTGGGAGTGGCTGACCTTGATGCCGAAGGACACGCCCTTGTCACAGAACTGGCACTTTGCCATCTTTGAAGCACCTCCTTGCTTGTGTGTTTTTACCTGCCGGGCAGGTAAACAGCTTTTATATAATAGCAGAGAGGACGGGCAAATGCAAGCAGTTTTTTTGCCGTTTTTCCCGCTTTTTTCCGCATGGCAGGGCTTGTTGTTTTCCCTCCTGCCTGCCACAAGATGTAGGGGCGGCTATCGGCCGCTCGCTTTACTTTTCTGCGCAGGCCGGGAGGCGTCCATTTTCTCTTTGCCCGCGCAAACTCCCCTTTTCTCTTGCTTTTCCAAGAGAAAAGGGGAAGAAAAGAGAACGACACAAAGGCGCGCGGTTTGTCAAGGCGTTTTTTATCCCTTTGAGCGTTTTTGCGCAGAGGGTTTTTTTGTTTTCTTTAAAGTTGGATTTAGTTTGAGCCGCTATGATGGCCTCAGAAACGAGGAAGGAGGTCATGCCAAATGGAAGCGACCTGTATTTTCAAAAGGATCGAGAAGAAGTATCTTCTCTCCGAGGCGCAGCAGGAGGCGCTGTTTCAAAGGATCGGCGCGCAGCTGAGGCCGGATGAATACGGCCGCAGCACGGTGCTGAGTCTCTATCTGGACACGCCGGACAGGCGCATCATCCGCAATTCCGTCGAGGCGGTGGATTACAAGGAAAAGCTCCGCCTGCGCAGCTACGGCACGGCGAAACCGGATTCCGCGGTGTTCCTCGAGCTCAAGAAGAAATACGGCGGCGTGGTGTACAAGCGCCGCGCGGCTATGACGCTGAAGGACGCGGAACGTTATCTGCGGACGGGGATCAAGCCCTTCGAGAGCCAGATCATGTCCGAGCTCGACTGGGCCATGCGGCTCTACGGAAGACCGAAAGCCGCGATGCTGATCGCCTGCGAGCGCGAGGCCTGGTTCGACGAGGCGCATCCCGACCTCCGCCTGACCTTCGACCGGAACATCCGGTACCGCGAAAGCGAGCTGCGTCTCGACCGCGGCTCCGCGGGGACCGCGCTGCTGCCGAGAGACACGGTGCTGCTCGAGATCAAAACGGCCGGCGCCATGCCCCTGTGGCTGGCGGACGCGCTGGACGCGGAGGGGATCCTGCCGGGCAGCTTCTCCAAATACGGAGAGGCCTATCTGCGGACGCTGGAAGAAAGGAACCGCCCGATTCCCATCATAGAAGAAGGAGAACAACATGTCGTCAATCTTTAGTTCGATCCTGTCCGGGAGCTTCTCGGTCGGTCAATACCTGCTCTGCCTGCTCTTCGCCGGGCTCTGCGGCGCGATCGCCGCGCTCTCTCTGCGGCGCGAGAGCAACGCCACCCGCAGCTTTCTGATCTCCCTGGTCGTGCTGCCGATCATCGTCACCACGGTGATCCTGATGGTCAACGGCAACGTGGGCACCGGCGTCGCCGTGGCGGGCGCCTTCTCGCTGGTGCGCTTCCGCAGCGCGGCGGGCAGGGCGCGGGATATTTCCGCGATCTTCCTGGTCATGGCCGCGGGCCTGGCCTGCGCGGCGGGCTACGTCGCGATCGCCCTGCTGTTTACGCTGATCGTCTCCGGACTGATCCTGCTGCTCTCCCGCGTCCCGATGAGCTGCGACCGCTTTGCGGCGCTGCACATCACCGTACCGGAATCCGTGCACTTTGCAAACGCCTTCGACGACCTCTTTGAACAGTACACCAAGAGCCGCAAGCTCGTGAAGGCGAAGACCTCCAACATGGGGAGTCTGTATAAGCTGGATTATAAGATCGAAATGAAGGACCCCGACAGGCTGCAGGAATTTCTCGACGCCCTGCGCTGCCGGAACGGGAACCTCGAAATCGCCGTTCTGAACGATACCGAAGGAGGAGAAGAATTATGAAGAAGGCTTTGAAAATCACGCTCGTCTGCGCGCTGGCGCTCTTTCTGCTGGCCGGCTGCGCCGCCGCCCCCGCAAGCTCGGCGGAAAACCTTTCCACGGCATATTCCTCGACGGGGACTGTGCTGACCGCCGCGCTGTCGGCATCCGATCCGGATACCACTGTGTCCAAGCGCGACGCCTCGGGCGAGTACGACGCCTCCGAAGCCGCAGCGCTCGCCCCGGACGGCGATCTGACGATCACCGAGGCCGGGACCTACGTCCTCTCCGGCAGCTATGACGGCATGATCGTGGTCGAGGTCGGCGAGGAAGACAAGGTCCAGCTCGTGCTGGCCAACGCTGCGATCACCAATGAGAGCGGTCCCGCGATCTATGTCCGCAGCGCTGACAAGGTCTTTCTCACCGCGGCGGAGGGCACGGTCAACACGATCTCCGACGGCTCGGATTACACGCTCACCGACGACGACTCCACGCTGGACGCGGCCGTGTTCAGCCGGGACGATCTCACGATCAACGGCTCCGGCAAGCTGACGATCAACGGTAATTACAAGCACGCGGTCGTCTCCAAGGACGATCTCGTGATCACGGCGAAGGATCTGACCGTGAACGCGCAGAACGTCGGCTTAAGCGGCAAGGACTCCGTCAGGCTCTCGGAGGCGGCGGTCAGCATCACGGCCGGAAGCGACGGCATCCGCTCGGAAAACGGCGCGGACGCGGACAAGGGCTACGTCTCTGTTGTGGATTCCACCGTTACCATTACGTCCGGCAAGGACGGCATTCAGGCCGAAACGGTGTTCACGGCTGAAAACGCCAACATCAGCATCACTTCCGGCGGCGGAAGCGGCGCGAGGAGCGGAGACGCTTCGGAATCCTATAAGGGCATCAAGGCGGGCGTTTCGATCTCGGTCAACGGCGGCGTCTATGCCATCGACTCCCTTGACGACGCGATCCACACCAACGGCTCGATCCTGATCATCGACGGCGCGTTTACGATCGAGAGCCGGGACGACGGCGTCCACGCGAACGAGAAGGTCGAGATCACCGGCGGCACCGTGAACATCACGGCCTATGAGGGGATCGAGGGCACCTATATCCTGATCAGCGGCGGAGACATTACGATCGCGGCCTCGGACGACGGCGTCAACGCGGCGCGCAAATCCTCCGCGTACACGCCGACCGTGGAGATCACCGACGGCACGGTCACGATCACGATGGGCGCGGGCGATACCGACGGCATCGACGCCAACGGCAATATCATCATCACCGGCGGCACGATCTCCGTCAGCGGCAATTCCGCCTTTGATTACGACGGCACGGCGACCTTCACCGGCGGGACGGTCTATGTCAACGGCCAGCAGGTCACTACGCTCTCCAACCAGTTCATGGGCGGCGGTATGGGCGGTGGCTTCGGCGGAGGCCCCGGCAATCAGGGCGGCTTTGGAGGCGGTCCCGGCGGACAAGGGGGCTTCGGCGGAGGTCCCGGCGGCATGGGCGGACCCGGAGGCGAGCGTCCGTAAATCACCTGTCACAGCTTATATAAACAAAAAGCGGGATCCGTGTCTTTCGGATCCCGTTGCAAGCTGTCGACAAAGTGTCGACAGCTTGAAAAGCAAAAATGGAAACTTCCGAAAAAGTTCCCATTTTTGCAAGGATCGTAACGCGA
>JBGUZD010000007.1:0-5043 GCA_045222695.1 Candidatus Limivicinus sp. | reverse complement strand
CCGTCGGGTCGAAGATGCTCACGCGCAGCGCCTCGTTCGTTTTCTCTTCCATACTCATCCTCTTTCGAATACCCGCAGGAACTGCCGCGTCCGCTCCTCCCGCGGATCGTCGAAGACCTGCAGCGGATCGCCCTGCTCGACGATCACGCCGCCGGCCATGAAGATCACGCGGTTGCTGACGGCGCGGGCGAAGGGCATCTCGTGCGTGACGACGACCATCGTCATCTTCTCCTCGGCCAGCTGGCGGATGACCTTGAGCACCTCGCCGGTCAGCTCCGGATCGAGGGCGGAGGTCGGCTCGTCGAAGAAGAGGATCTCCGGCTTCATCGCAAGGGCGCGCGCGATCGCCACGCGCTGCTGCTGCCCGCCGGAGAGCTGGTAGGGATAGGCGTTCTCCTTGCCCTCCAGCCCCATTTTCTTCAGCAGCTCCACGGCCCGTTCGCGGACCTCTTCGCGGTCCTCGCCCTGCAGCGTCGGCGGCTCGGAGACGTTCTTGAGCACCGAGTAGTGCGGGAAGAGCTGGAAATTCTGAAACACCAGGCCGAAGCGTCTGCGGAAGCGGTTCAGCTCCGCCTTGGAGGCGTACACGCCGCCGCGCAGCGCGTACTGTCCGTCGTAGAGGATGTCCCCGCCGTCGGCAGTCTCCAGGAAGGCGGCGCAGCGCAGCAGCGTCGACTTGCCCGAGCCGGAGGGCCCGATGATGGACAGCACGTTGCCCCTCTCGACCTCCAGCGAAATATCCTTGAGCACGCAGAGCGAGTCGAAGGACTTTTCGAGAGAGCGTATTTCAAGGATGCTCGGCGCGGCGCCGGTCTTTTCTTCTGTCATGCCGCTCTCTCCTCTCATTGATAATAATCGAGCCGCTTCTCGATCCGGCCCATCAGATAGTCGACGACCGCGTTGAAGCAGTAGTAGAACACGCCCGCGACGACAAAGGGCATGAAGCTCGTCTGCGAGTTCGCGATCTGCTTGCCGATGGTGAACATCTCCTGATACGACACCGTAAAGGCGATCGAGGTGTCCTTGACCAGGGTCACGACCTCGTTGGTCACGCTCGGCATGATGCGCTTGACCACCTGCGGCAGGATGATGCGCATAAAGGTCTGGACCTTCGAGTAGCCCAGCACCTCCGCCGCCTCATACTGCCCCACGGGGATCGATTCGATCCCGCCGCGGTAGATCTCGGCGAAATAGGCCGCGTAGTTGATCGCAAAGGCGATCACCACCGGGATGAGCTTGTTGCGCGCCACCGTCGCGCCGAAGAGATAATACGGCCCGTAGGTGACGGCGAGCAGCTGCAGCATCAGCGGCGTCCCGCGCAGGATCGTGATGAAAAAGCGCGTGACCGCGGAGACGGCTTTGTTCCTGCTCATGCGCAGCAGAGCGACGATCATGCCCAGCGGGAGCGAGAAAAGCAGCGTCAGAAAAAAGATGGCGCAGGTCTTGCCCAGGCCCTCGCCCATCTTGACGATCATGGTCATTAACGACATAGGAAAACCTCGTTACCGTTCTAAAGAATGCTTTCGGAAGACGCTTTGGGGATGCATAGATGCATAAAGTCCCGAAGGCGCAGGGGGGATGCGCCTTCGGGTCTCATGCCGCATGGGAGAACGCGCTCTGCTCAGCCGTTGCTGAGGAAGATGAGGTTGTTGACGATCTCCGCGTACTCCGGCTTGTTCGCGATCTCGGCGTAGGTGCCGTTCTTCACGAGCGCCTGCACGGCCGCGTCTACCTGCGCGCACAGCTCCGCGTCGCCGGCGCGGAAGGCAATGCCGTACTGCTCGGCGCCGAGATCCTCGTCGATGATCGCAAGGCCGGCGTTCTTCGCGACGTAGCTCGCCGCGACGGGCATGTCCACGAACACGGCGTCGACCGCGCCGCCCTCAAGCTCGGTGAAGCAGGTGAGGAAGCTATTGCAGGTCACGACCTGCGAAAAGCTCGCCGCGAGATCGGCAAGATCGCCCTGCAGGAGCGCCTCGCCGGAGGTGCCCAGCTGCACCGCCACGACCTTTCCGGCCAGATCGGCCGAGGAAGAGAAGCCCGCGCCGTCCTTGACGACCAGGACCTGCGTGTTGTCGTAGTAGGGTGCGGAGATCACATAGCCGGCGTCCTTCATGCTGTCGAGGATCGTCATGCCGGACCAGACGCAGTCGCATTCCATCGAATCGAGCTGGACCAGCTTTTCATCCCAGTTGACGCCGAAGATCTTCAACTCCCAGCCAAGATAATCGCAGACGGCCTGGCAGACCTCGACGTCGAAGCCGCCGTAGCTGCCGTCGTCGCCCAGATAGCTGAAGGGCGGATACTCGGGGTCGATGCCCATGATAAAGGTCTTCTTTTCCGCGGGCGCGGCGGTCTTGCCGCAGGCGCACAGGGCGAAGATCATCGTCAGAGCCAGGAGCACACAAATCATCTTTTTCATTTTTCTTTCCTCCGTTATTGTCCTCGTGTCATGGTTGATTGTCTGTTTGCTTTTACATGTTAGCATGATAGCACATTAGTCAAATAAAGCAAGTCTTTTTTGTGCAGTTTGTTGTGCAAAAAATGCACAAGGTTTTTTCTTCGCCGTGCTCGCCGCCTCTTTAATTCCTATAAAAACCGTGGTATATTAAATCCACAGTTACACAGTAGGAATTGGAAGAAGGTGGTTTTGCCTGAACGTCACCAGCAAGGGCCGCTACGCGCTGCGCGTCATGCTCGATCTGGCCCAGCACCCCGACGAGGGCTATATCTCGCTCAAGACCGTCGCCGAGCGCCAGGATATTTCGATGAAGTACCTCGAGGCGATCGTCGGCGCGCTGAAAAAAGCCGGGCTCGTCGACAGCAGCCGCGGCAAGGAGGGCGGCTATTCCCTGCTCCGCCCGCCGGAGGAATACTCCGTCGGCGAGATCCTGCGCTCCACCGAGGACAAGCTCGCCCCCGTCTCCTGCATCACGGCGGAGGGCGTGGCCTGCGCGCAGGCCTCCGCCTGTCTGACCCTGCCGATGTGGCGCGAGCTCGACGAGCTGACGAACGCCTATCTCGACACCGTCTCGCTGCGCGATCTCCTGACCGGCGAAAAATGGAAGACCTGATATCATTATCTATACAGAAAGGACCTTGACCATGTTCGTTTACGCAGACAACGCGGCCACCACCTGTGTGAGCCGCGCCGCCCTCGACGCGATGCTCCCGTACCTGCTCGAGGACTACGGCAACCCCTCCAGCCTCTACGCCTTCGGCCAGAGAGCGCAGGAGGCGATCTCCGAAGCGCGCGAGACCGTTGCGAAATGCCTCAACGCCCAGCCGCGCGAGATCTACTTCACCTCCGGCGGCAGCGAGGCCGACAACCAGGCCATCGTCTCGGCCGCCCGCGCCGGCGCGCGCAAGGGCAAAAAGCACCTGATCTCCACCAAGTTCGAGCATCACGCCGTGCTGCACACGCTCTCCAAGCTGCAGAAGGAGGGCTTCGAGGTCACGCTGCTCGACGTGCACGCCGACGGCGTGGTCCGTCTCGAGGACGTCGAGGCCGCGATCCGCCCCGACACCTGCCTCGTCACGGTGATGTTCGCCAACAACGAGATCGGCACGGTGCAGCCCATCGCCGAGATCGGCGCTCTCTGCCGCGAAAAGGGCATCCCCTTCCACACCGACGCCGTGCAGGCCGCGGGCCACACGCCGATCGACGTGGAGGCGATGAACATCGACATGCTCTCGATCTCCGGCCACAAGTTCCACGCGCCCAAGGGCGTGGGCGTGCTCTACGCGAAGAAGAACATGCCGCTCGTGAACATCATCGAGGGCGGCGCGCAGGAGCGCGGCAAGCGCGCCGGCACCGAGAACGTCGCGGGCATCGTGGCCCTGGCCGCCGCGCTCAAGGAGAGCTGCGACCACATCGAAGAGAACACGGCCAAGATCATCCCCATGCGCGACAAGCTCTTTACCGAGCTCTCGAAGATCCCGCACAGCAAGATCAACGGCAGTCTCGAGCACCATGTGCCCGGCACCGTCAACATGTGCTTCGAAGGCATCGAGGGCGAGAGCCTGCTGCTCCTGCTCGACAAGGAAGGCATCTGCGCCTCCTCGGGCAGCGCCTGCACCTCCGGCTCGCTCGATCCGAGCCACGTGCTGCTCTCCCTCGGCATCCCGCACGAGGTCGCGCACGGCTCGCTGCGCCTCTCGATCGGCGAATACAACAGCATGGATCAGATCGACCACATTATCGAAGTCGTCCCGAGGGTGGTCGCCTATCTGCGCAGCATCTCCCCGGTGTGGGACGAGCTGGAAAAAGGCACGCGTCCGCATCTGATTTAAGAAAAAACCACAGGAGGAAATAAAAGATGGCACTCTACAGCGACAAGGTCATGGACCATTTTCAGAATCCCCGCAACGTCGGCAAGCTCGACGACGCGGACGGCATCGGCGAGGTCGGCAACGCCAAATGCGGCGACATTATGCGCATGTACATCAAGGTGCGCGACGGCGTGATCGTCGACTGCAAGTTCAACACCTTCGGCTGCGGCAGCGCGATCGCCACCAGCTCGATGGCGACGGAGCTGATCAAGGGCAAGCCGGTCGAGGAGGCGCTGGAGCTCTCGAACAAGGCGGTCGTCGAGGCGCTCGACGGACTGCCCGCCTACAAGCTGCACTGCTCCGTGCTGGCCGAGGAGGCCGTCAAGGCCGCGGTGAAGGACTATTATGACCGCAACGGCATCGCCTACGATCCCGAGCTCTTCAAGAACGTCGAGAACTGCGAGCACTGCCACGAATAAAAACGCCGAAAAAAAACGCCAAACGCCCCGTCTTCCGACGGGGCGTTTATGCGCGGGCTTCATGATCCATAATAAAAAAGAACACCATGAACGCAGCGGGCGTCCGATACCGAGTCGGAAAACAGGCGGCGGGATGAAAGCGGTCCCGCCGCCCGTTTTTTGACCCGCTTTTTGCCCTTTGCGGGCAACGCGCTGTTGCACAAGCGATCCCGAATGTGTATACTGGTACTGTACATTTTATTGCTTTCAATGGTTTTGTCACTTTCATTCCGTCCCGGAGAACAGGAGGATA
>JBGUZD010000006.1:0-39046 GCA_045222695.1 Candidatus Limivicinus sp. | reverse complement strand
GTTCGTTGCCTTCGACGCTGATATCCGAAATGCGCAGAAAAACGCTCATCAGAAAGACGATCGCGATCACGACGACGGCGAAGGTCAGAATCGCGCCGCTCACCGTGCGCTTGCGCGGTTTTTTATATTCGCCGTGTTTGCTCGAAGGCGGCTGATTGATCCGGTTGGATGGCATTTTCGTAAGTTCCCTTTCCTTTGTGTTCGATCCAGACGTCCGCGCCGAGGGCGCAGAGCCTGTCGTCAAAGCTTTCGTAGCCGCGGGCGATGTGTCCCGCGTCGACCACGCGCGTCTCGCCGCGCGCGGTGAGTCCGGCCACGACCATGGCGGCCCCGCCGCGCAGATCCGGAGCGGTAAGCGTTTCGCCGCGCAGCTCCTTCACGCCGCGCAAAACCGCCTCCGTGCCGTCGACGCTGATATCCGCGCCGAGACGCCGCAGCTCGCTGACGTGGCGATAGCGGTTTTCGAAGATCGTCTCGGTAAAGCGCGTCGTCCCCTGCGCGCGCAGCAGCGCGGCCATGAGGATCGGCTGGGCGTCTGTCGGGAAGCCGGGATACGGGGCCGTAACGACCCCGGCCGGGGCGCGCAGCACGCCGCGCGAGCTGATCTCGACAATGTCGTTAAAGTGTAT
Source organism: Candidatus Limivicinus sp. (assembly GCA_045222695.1). Taxonomy (GTDB): domain Bacteria; phylum Bacillota; class Clostridia; order Oscillospirales; family Oscillospiraceae; genus Limivicinus. The sequence goes on along the minus strand of JBGUZD010000006.1, from coordinate 38,417 downwards.
TATATCACAGCCCGCATCATTTAGGAAGTGGAGAACCGTTAAAAAATGCTCGGAATTTACACCCGAGAGGATGATCCTGCCTCCCGCCGCCGCGCAGGCGCAGGCGAGCGTCGAGGCGACGATGCGGTCGCTCGGTACGGTAAAGTCCGTGCTCTCGCGCGGCGACGCCCCGCAGATGACGATCCTGCCGCTGCCCGCGCCGGTGATGTGCGCCCCGAGCGAGCTGAGATAATTCTGCAGGGCGACGATCTCCGGCTCGCGCGCCGCGCCGTGGATGGTGGTCCTTCCCTCGGCGGCGCATGCGGCGAGCATGATGTTCTCCGTCGCGCCGACGCTCGGGAAGCTCAGGTCGATCTCCGCTCCGTGCAGCTTCGCCGCGCGGCAGAAGATATCGCTCCCCTCCTCGCTGATCTCCGCGCCCATCGCGCGCAGCGCCGACAGATGCAGGTCGATCGGCCTCTTGCCGAGCTGGCATCCTCCCGGCAGGCTGAGAGCGGCCTCGCCGCAGCGTGCGAGCAGCGCGCCCATGAAGATGACGGACGAGCGCATCTCGGCCATCAGCTCCCGCGGGATCTCCGCGTCCGCCACGCACCGCGAGTCTATGTACAGCTCGTTTTCCTCCCGTTCGACCCGGCAGCCGAGGTGCGAGAGGATGCTCACCGCCGCGTCCACGTCGCGCAGCCGCGGGACGTTGCGGACACGGGAGCGTGCGGGGAACACGATGCTCGCGGCCAGCACGGGCAGCGAGGCGTTTTTCGAGCCCTGTACGCGGCAGCTCCCGAACAGGCGGTTGCCGCCTCTGACGTGCCAGATATCCATAAAAAAGATCCCCCCGCGCATCGAAATCAAAACATTCTATGCCCGGGAGGATTCTGATGTGATTTTTGCGGTTTTTTCAATGAAGCGTGTCGAGGATGATCCCGCAGATCCTGTCCGTAGCGTCCGGTACGGACAGCGAGAGCATCGCCTCGCGCATGGAATCGAGCTTCTGTCCGTCGGAGAGCAGCGCGTTGATCTCGGCGAAGAGGCTCAGCGCGTCGAATTCGCCCTCCAGCAGGACCTTTGCTCCGCCTGCCCGCTCGAGCACGCGCGCGTTCTTCTCCTGATGGTTGTTCGTCACGTTCGGAGAGGGGACGATGATCGCCGGCTTTCCCAGATAGGTCAGCTCCGCGAGAGAGGAAGCCCCCGCGCGGCAGAGCACGAGATCGGCCGCGGCCATGACGCGCGGCATATCGTAGATATAGCGCCGCACATCCGCGCCGAAGGCCTCGTGGTCCGGCGCGCTGACTTTGAGCTTTTCACAGAGCTTGTCATAATACTTTCCGCCCGCCGCGTGGACGAGACGGAAGCTCTGATCGTTTTTCATCATCGGGATCAGCTCCGCCATGACGGCGTTCATGTGGCCCGCCCCGAGCGAGCCCCACACCGAGACGACGAGCGGTTTGTCGTTCGGGATACCGAGTTCCTTTTTCGCCGTTTCTTTCGTGTATCTGGAGAAGCTGCCGCGTACCGGCGTGCCCGTGACGGTCACCTTCTCCGGTCTGGCGTAATGTTCCCTGCTGTCCTCAAAGCCGACCATGACCCTGTCCACCTTCTCGGCGAGCATTTTCGTCGTCAGGCCCGGCAGGGCGTTGCTCTCATGCACGAGGGTCGGGATATGCAGCTTCGCCGCCGCCGTCAGCACCGGGAAGCAGACGTAGCCGCCCGTTCCGATCACGGCGTCGGGCCTGAATTCCCGGATGATCCTTTTTGCCTTTTCCGTGGAAACGGCTACGTTTTTGAGCGTGTTGATGTTGTGCGCCACGCCGTGCAGACTGTGCTCGCGGCTGATGTTCGTGATCTCGATCTCGCGGATCTTATAGCCCTCGCGCGGGACGAGCTCGGTCTCCATCATGCCTCTGGCGCCGATAAAGAGGATCTCACAGTTGCCGAGCAGCTCCTGAAGCCGTCCGGCGATGGCCAGCGCGGGGTTGATATGTCCGGCCGTTCCGCCGCAGGTGAACAGAAATCTCATCGATGAGTCTCCCCTTTCTTTTTTCTATATTGCCTCGATCTCGCGCGAGGCGCTCAGCACGATCCCCATCTCCGCGAGCTGGAGGATCAGCGCCGTGCCGCCGTAGCTGAACAGCGGCAGGGAGATGCCCGTACAGGGCAGAAGATTCGTCACGACCGCCACGTTGAGGAAGACCTGCAGCGCAAGCAGCGTGGTGATGCCCGCCGTGACGAGAAAGCTGAAGGGATCGCGGCAGTTGAGCGCGATGCGGTATCCGCGCAGGATCAGCAGCGCGAAGAGCAGCAGCACCAGCGCCGCGCCCAGAAACCCGAGTTCTTCGCACAGAACGGAAAAAATGAAATCATTGTGTTCTTCCGGCAAATACAGATACTTCTGCCGGCTGGCGCCCAAACCCACGCCGCCGAGCCCGCCCGAGCCGATCGTATAGAGCGACTGGACGATCTGATAGCCCTCGTCCGAGGAGCTGGAAAAGGGGTCGCGCCAGGTGCTGATGCGCGTGGAGGCGTAAGGGAAAAACACCAGCAGTACGCCCAGCGCGGCGCCCGCCGCGCCGAAGGCGGCGGCAAACCATCCCAGCGGCGCGCCGCCGAGAAAGATCATCACCGCGCCGATCGACAGAATGATGATCGAGGCGGAGAAATGCGGCTCCAGCACCAGCAGGCCCACGATCACGGCGAGGATGAGCGCGAAGGGCAGGATCCCCTCGCGAAAGCTGCGCATGCGGCCGCGCCGTTTGCAGATCATCGCCGCGAAAAGCAGGATGACGGCGAGCTTGGCCAGCTCGGAAGGCTGCAGCGTCAGTGAGCCTACGCCGAGCCACCGGCGCGAGCCGTTGGCCTTGACGCCGATAAAGGGCACGAGCGCGAGCAAAAGCAGCGTCAGCGCCATGAAATGCCGGGCATAGCGCTTATAAAAGCCCATCGGCAGGCGCGAGCAGAGCAGCATCGCGCCGACGCCCGCTGCCGCGAAAATCAGCTGCCGGATGAAATAATAGGCGGCGTTGCCTCCCGTGACGTGCGCGGGGTCGTAGCTGGCGCGCGGGAAGCTGGCCGAGAGGACCATGATCACGCCGAAAACGAGCAGGATCAACACCAGGATCAGAAATATCTGATCCGCGCCGTTTTTCTTTTCTTCGCTGCGCAAAACGGAAAAATCGGCGAGGCGGGCCGTGTCGTAACGCACATCTCCCACCTCCCCGACTGTTCAACTTACATGGCGTAGCGCTGGAACACTCCAATAAAGGATATGATGCAGAACAGCAGCGTTATGCCTGAAAAGAGGACGAACAGCTCTTTTTCGCTCCATTTTCTTCCCGTCCAGCCGCCCATCTCCAGATGATGGTGGAACGGGGCCATCTTGAAGACCCGCTTGCCGTGGGTGAGCTTGAAGTACGCCACCTGGATGATGTCCGACAGGGTTTCGATGATGAACATGACGCCGATCAGGATGAGGATCAGCGGCATGTCGTAGGCGAAGGCCAGCGCGGCGATCGCGCCGCCGAGAAAGAGCGAGCCCGTGTCCCCCATGAACACCTGGGCAGGATTGAAGTTGTAAACCAGGAAGCCGACCAGTCCGCCCAGCAGCGCGGAGGCGAAGATGCCCAGCTCGAAGAAATCCTTTCCCCACGCGAAGGTGACCGCGACGAAGAAAAGGCAGACGGGCAGCGAAGTCCCGGAAGCAAGCCCGTCCACGCCGTCGGTGATGTTGACGGCGTTCACCGTCCCGACGATCACGAAGGCGGCGAAGATGAAGTAAAGCCACTCCGGGATCGGGACGACCGTGTTGGAGAACGGGATGTACAGATTGGGGCGCACAAAGCCGATGCGGCGCATCAGGAAAACGAACACGAGCGCCGCGGAGAGCTGCAGGAGAAACTTCATCCCGGCCGAGAGGCCGAGGTTCTGCCTGTTCTTGATCTTCTCCCAGTCGTCGAGGAAGCCGATCGCTCCGAAGACGAGCGCGAAGAGGAACACGAAGAGATGGACGAAGCGGCCCCGCATCATGCTCGGGAAGCCGATCGTCAGCAGAGAGAGCAGGACGCCGAGAATGAACATGACGCCGCCCATCGTGGGCGTGCCGCTTTTCTTTTTGTGCCACTCGACCTCGCTTTTGATATTCTGTCCTGCCTTCTGTCTGCGCAGCCAGGGGATGTAGTATTTGCCGAAGGCCGTGGCAAACAGGAACGCCAGGATAAAGGCGCACATGAGCTGTATCGTCATCTGTGTTTCCTCTTCTCAAGGTAGTCGGCCACGATCTCACGCTCGTCCATGTGGTGCTTGACGTGCCCTACGATCTGATAGTCCTCGTGGCCCTTTCCGGCAAGCAATATTACATCACCCGCGCGGGCCTTGTCAATAGCCGTGCGGATGGCCTCGCCGCGGTCGCAGATGCGCAGCACGGGGGTCTCCTTGTCCCGGAAGCCCTCCATGATCTCGTCGATGATGGCCTCGGGCTCCTCGGTGCGGGGATTGTCGCTCGTGACGATGCAGAGGTCGGCGTTGTCCGCCGCGATCGCGCCCATGATCGGCCGCTTGAGCCGGTCGCGGTCTCCGCCGCAGCCGAAGAGCACGATCAGCCGTCCCCTTGTGACGGGGCGCAGCGTCCGGAGCACGTTTTCCAGCGCGTCGGGCTTGTGGGAATAATCGATGATGATCGAATAATCCCCGTCCGTCGGGACGCTCTCAAGACGGCCCTTGACGCCCTTTGCGTCGCGCAGCGCCGCCGCGCAGTCCTCGAGCGAGAGCCCGAGAACAAGTCCGACGGCCATGACGCCCAGCGCGTTGTGCACGGAAAAGAGCCCTGGGATCGCCAGAGAGCTTCGTACCTTTTCCTCGGCGAAATCGGCCTCGAAGCGCACGCCGCCTGCGCTGAGCTCGACGTTCCCGGCGCGCAGATCGGCCTCGTCGTTGTCGACGCCGAAGCGCAGGATCGGGCAGTCCGCGTCCGCGCACATATAGTCCGCCCAGGCGTCGTCGGCGTTGACGCAGCCCGCGGAGCACATGGAGAAGATCTTTTTCTTTGCGGCGGCGTATTCCTCCATCGTGTGATGGAAATCCAGATGATCCTGCGAGAGATTGGTGTAGAGCGCCACGTCGAAGTGCACGCCCGCCACGCGCTCGAGCGCGAGCGAATGGGAGGACACCTCCATGACCACATGCGTGCAGCCCGCGTCCGCCATCCGGCGGAAGAGCTTCTGAAGCTCATAGCTCTCCGGCGTGGTGAACTCCGAGGGCAGGAACTCCTCTCCGATCATGTGCCCGTTCGTGCCGATGAGCCCGACCTTCGCGTCGAGCTTCGTTTCGAGCATGTGCTTGACAAGATAGCTCGAGGTCGTCTTTCCGCTCGTGCCGGTGATGCCGACGAGGGTCATCTCCTTCACCGGATCGCCGAAGAGATTGCGGCTTGCGAGCGCGAGCCCCAGGCGGCAGTCGCCGATCTGGACGTAGGGCGTGCCGTCCGCGGGCGCATCCTCGCAGAGGACGGCCGCCGCGCCTTTTTCCATCGCTGTGGGGATAAAGCGGTGGCCGTCGGAGGAAAATCCCTTGACGGCGACGAAAAGATCGCCCGGCTCGGTCCGGCGGGAGTCGTAGCTGACGCCGCCGATCTCCGTATCCATGTCCGCCGTGGCGGAGATGATCTCGATATCTCGTAAGATCTCGGACAGTTTCATATCGTTTATCCTTTTAATACCTTCCCAGCATTTCGTCATCGGCGGAGAGAAGCGAGACCTCGATCACGCTGCCGTGCGCGGCAAAAGTCCCTTCCGCAAGGCTCTGCGTGCCGACGCGCTGGTTTTCTCCGTCCAGGACGGCGCTGAGGGAATGGATATAGATCCCCAATCGGGACAGGGTATCACGCGCATCATTATAGCGCATTCCGATCAAATTGGGAACACTTTCTTTTTCATTCGACATTTCCGCGCCGAGGTACAGGATGATCTCCGTTCCGCGGGCGATCTGGCAGTAGGCCGCGGGTAGCTGCGCGGTGACGGTGTCGCCCTCGCCGATCGTGCGGTATCGAAGGCCCGCGCCGCGGATCGATTCTCCCGCCTCTCCGAGCTGTTTCCCGACCGTCTGCGGCATGACGGCGTCCATGTTGGCGCGCTCCGCGTCGCTGTACTGCGGCCTTACGCCGAGATAAGGCAGGATGTCCGCCATCATCTTTCCCACGAGCGGCGCGGCCATCTGTCCGCCGCTGATGTAGATGCCGGTTTCCGTCGAGGGCGTGTCCAGAAAGACCAGCAGCGCGATCTTCGGATCGTCCGCCGGCGCGAAGCCGATGAAGGAGACGATATACTGCTTCTCCCCCGTCGCGGCCTCAAGGCTGACCTTTTCGCTCGTTCCCGTCTTGCCGCCGATGCGGTAACCGGCCACGGCCGCGTTGCGGCCCGTGCCCTCGTTGGGGTCGCCGACGACCTGCTCGAGGATGCCGCGCACCTTCTCGCTGGTCTGCTCCGAGATGACACGGCGTACCAACTCCGGTTCGCGGCGCACGAGCGCCGTGCCGTCCGGCGCTCTGATCTCGCTGACGACGTAGGGCTTCATCAGCCGCCCTCCGTTGACGCAGGCGCTGACGGCCGTGATGAGCTGCAGCGGCGTGATCGTAAAGGTCTGGCCGAAGGAGGCCGCGGCGAGCTGGGAGAGGTTGCGCTCGGAGCAAAAAGTGTTCCGGCTCCACCAGATGCTGCCGCTCTCCCCGGCGAGATCGATGCCCGTTTTCGCGCTGAGGTTTTCGTCCGGATCGTCCGTGAGATCAAGGAAACCGAAGGCTTCACAGTATTCGTAAAAGCGCTCCGCCCCGACGCGCAGGCCGATGTTGACAAAGGCCGCGTTGCAGGAATGCTGCACGGCCTGCGTCAGCGTCTGCGAGCCGTGCCCGCCGTCCTTCCAGCAGCGGATCGGGCTGCCGCGCCCGACGACGCTGACGTGCCCGGGGCAGTAAAAGCCGTCGTTCATGCCTACCGCGCCGCAGTCGAGCGCCATCGACAGCGTGACGATCTTGAAGGTCGAGCCGGGCTCATAGGTGTCGGAGAGCGCCTTGTTGCGCCACTGGCGCTGCTGAAAGGAGCGCAGCAATTCCTCAGCCTCCTCCGGGCTCGGCGCCGCGTCCACGGCAGCCTGATCCCGCTCGCTGACGGCGAGAAAATCGTTCAGATCGTAATTTCCCAGCGAGGCCATCGCGAGGATCGCGCCGGTATCGACGTCCATGGCGATCGCGCCCGCTCCGTTGCGGACGTCGTAATCGACGACGGCCTGCTTGAGATGCTTTTCGATATAGTACTGGATCGTCGAGTCGATCGTCGTGACGAGGTCGCAGCCGCGCGCCCCCGCGACGTGCTCGGCGTATTCCTCGAAGAGCGGCTCCGCGCCGTAGGCGTTGACCTCGCGCAGCGTCTTTCCCGCGCTTCCTTCCAGAAAGGCGTTGTACTGCGCCTCGATCCCTTCAAGCCCGCTGTTGTCCGTTCCGACAAAGCCGATCAGGTGGCAGCAGAGCGTCGCGTTGGGATAATAGCGCTTTGTGTCGGTCTCCAGACGCACGCCGCGGATGCCGTATTCGTTCTTGAATTCCCTTATCCGCTGTGCGGTCTCGCGCTCGACCTTGCGCGCGACGGTCACGTACCACGAGCCCTCGCGCGAGGCCTTTTCATAGATCTCGTCACGCGGGATCCCGAGGATCTCCGAGAGCTCGTCCGCGATCAGCTCCCTGTCCTCGCCGTTCGAGGCGATCTCGACGGGGCTGAGATAGACGTTGTCCACCGAGGCGCTCACCGCCAGAGGGAAGCCGTTTCGGTCGTAGATCGCCCCGCGCGCGGGCGAGCCGGCCGCTTCGCGCAGCTGCTGAGAGATCGCAAGGGATTCGTACCGCTCGTGCTCCGTGATCTGCAGCCTGTACAGCCTTCCCAGAAGCAGCGCAAACGAGACGATGCCGCACACTGCCATCAAAAACAGCGTGCGGCGCAGCATGCCGATGCCCGGCGTGTTTTTCCAGTTGTTCTTCGCCATAGGACGCTCCCGTAAAAACAGATCGTTTGTCTATTTTTATGCGGCGTCGTCCTCCTCTATGCCGATCTCGGCGATCTGATCGGCGCGGCAGGGCCGCATGCCCAGTTCGTCTTCGGCACGGCGCTCGATCTCCTCCAGGCTCGTGCGGGAGGCCAGGCGCACGGACAGGATCCCGTATTCCCTTTCCAGCTCCGCCTTTTCCCTCTGCAGCGCGGAAAGCTCGCTCTCGACGGCGCGGAGACGGATCTGCACCGCAAGCGTCAGCACGAGCAGAAGCGCCGCCAGCAGAAAGCACACGGAGCGAACGAAAGCTCTCTGTCTGCGGCGGCGCATCTATACTCTCTCCGCCACGCGCAGCTTGGCGCTGCGCGCGCGCGGGTTTTCCTCTGTTTCCTCTTCGCTCGGCAGGATGGGTTTTCTCGTCACGCTGCGCAGCGTCTGTACGAAGCCGCAGGTGCAGATCGGCGCTTCCCGCGGGCAGGTGCAGCCGTTCTCGCGGCGGGCGATCCCCGTTTTGACGATGCGGTCCTCCAGCGAATGGAAGCTGATCACGCACAGCCGTCCGCCCCTGCGGAGCATGTCCGGCGCGGTGTCCATCATGCGCTCGACCTCGCCGAGCTCGTCGTTCACGGCGATACGGATCGCCTGAAAGCTGCGCTTGGCCGGATGCTGCTTTTCCCGCAGCGCCGCGGCGGGCAGGGCTCCCCGGATGATGTCGACGAGCTCCCCCGTCATTTCGATGGGTCTTACCGCGCGACGCGCCAGGATCGCCGCCGTGATGCGGCGGGCATAGCGCTCCTCGCCGTAGTCCCACAGGATCCGGTTGAGCCGGTTTTCATCCCATTCGTTGACCACGGTCCGCGCCGTCAGCGCGGCGGAGGCGTCCATACGCATGTCGAGCGGCGCGTCGTGCTGATAGGAAAAGCCGCGCGCGGCCTCGTCGAGCTGCGGGGAGGATACGCCCAGATCGAAGAGCATCCCGTCCGCGCCGTCCAGTCCGAGCGAGCGCAGGATCTCGGCAGTGTCGGAGAAGTTGCCGTGCACGAAGCTGATCCTGTCGCGGTAGGCCTCCAACCGTTTTCCCGCGCGCTCGATCGCCGTCTCGTCACGGTCGATGCAGACAAGGCGGCCGCCGCGGAGACGTTTTGCGATCTCCAGCGAATGGCCGCCGAGGCCGAGCGTACCGTCGACATAGACGCCCTCGGGATCGATCTTCAAATTGTCGATACATTCCGTCAGCAGGACGGAAACGTGTCTCGGCTCGTCCATGATCAAAAATCCAGTTCCTCCATGGCCGCGGCGATGTTCTCGGGCGCGTACTCGGCCTCGCATACGCTCTTCCATGCCTCGCTGTCCCACAGCTCCGCGTGGTTGTTGCAGCCCACGACGGTCACGTTTTTGACAAGGCCGGCGTATGCCCGCAGATTCTGCGGGATGATGGTCCGCCCCTGGCTGTCGAGCTCGCATTTCGCCGCGTGGGCGAAAAGCGGGCGCATGCGCCGCTGCCTGACGTAAGGCATCGCGCTCACCTTGTCGGAAAAGCTCTGCCAGTTCTCCGCGCTGTAAACGCAGAGGCAGCGCTCCATCGATACTGTCATATAAAAGATCTCGCCCAGCTCCTCTCTGAGCTTGGCGGGGATAAACAATCTGCCCTTGCTGTCAAGGGAATGCTGAAACTCGCCTGTCATTTCGCTGCCCTTCCTCTTCTGTTTCTCTCCATTATGCTCCACTTTACTCCACTTTCAATTCAATTATAGGGGGCGTCTTAAGAAAAAGCAAGCGAAACTTTTTGTCTTTTTTTGTCTTATTTTTTGCGGTTTTTCTCGTTTTTTGCCATCACAACATATTGAAAAGTGAAAAGGCCCGAGCCCAAAATGTGGGCTCGGGCCATTTGCGGGCGGCTTTTATTCCTGTGCGGGGACTTCTTCGCTCCTGCTCTTCGCGGCGGAGGCTCCCGCGCTGCGGAAAGCGCCGCGGGAATTCTGCACGGTGGCGAGCGCGGAGGAGATGCTCTCCTCCGTCTGGCGCATCAGGTCGTCGACGTAATCGGCGGCGATGCGGCGCAGCTCGCGGGACTTGTTTTCGGCGGCGGCGATCATCTCTGCGCTCTTTTCCTTGGCGGTCTTGACGATCTCCTGCTCCTCGACCATGATGCGCGCCTTTTCCTCGGCGCTCTTGCGCATGGCCTCGGCCTCGCGCTTGGCGTTGCCGATGAACTCGTCCCTCGCGGCGACGAGACGCTTCGCCTCGGCGAGGGCGCTGGGCAGGTTGGCCTTGATGTCGTTGATGATCTCGATGGCCTTGTCGCGCTCGATGATGCATTTATCGTTTCCGAGCGGGACGCCCCAGGCCTCGGTCACCATGCCGTAGAGAATGTCGAGCAGTTCAATGACGTCGTTGTTGTTATCCATTGTTTTTCCCCCATTGTTTAGCTTTTGTTTCGATCTCTGCGATCAGCTCGCTCGGTACCAGTCCGGTGAGGTCGGCTCCGTATCGGGCCATCTCCCGGACGACCGAGGAGCTGAGAAAGGTGTACTTGCCGCTGGCGGTGAGGAACATCGTTTCGAGCTCGGGATTGATGTTCTTGTTGATGAGGTCCATCTGGAACTCATACTCAAAGTCGGACGCCGCGCGAAGCCCTTTGACGATGACCGGGTTTTCAAAGCGTCTGACGTACTCCGCCAGAAGGGTATCGGAGCTCTCTACCGTGACGTTATCGTAGCGCAGGCAGGCGCGCCGCACCATGTCCACGCGCTCCTCCGCCGTAAACATCGGCGAGGTTTTGGTGGAGTTTTTCATGATGCAGACGACGACCTTGTCAAAGATCCTGGAGGCGCGGCGGATGATGTTGAGGTGTCCGAGCGTGATCGGATCAAAACTGCCCGGGCATATGGCGGTCCTCATAGGCTGTCCCCCCTGGTATAGGTGCAGATCTTGACCTTGCCGTAGCGGTACTCCCGAAGCGCGCGATACGGCGCGGTCATGTCGCTCAGCGGCGTTTCGCGCCGAGCTTCAACGATTATTATACCACCTTCGGAAAGTATGTCAACCTGATTGATCGTCTGCAGGACGTCGTCGTAAAGGCCCGAATCGTAGGGCGGATCGACAAAGATGAGGTCGAACTTTCCGCAGCTGCGCAGATAGGACAGCGAATCGCCGCAGAGCACCGTGCCGGTGAGGCCGCAGGTCTTCAGGTTATCCTTGACGATCTGTACGGCCGTGCGGTCGCGGTCGATGAACACCGCGCTCGCCGCGCCGCGGCTGAGGGCTTCGATGCCCAGCTGTCCGGTCCCGGCAAAGAGGTCGAGCACGCGTCTTCCCTCGACGTCGAACTGGAGGATATTGAAGACCGCTTCCTTGACATTGTCGCTCGTCGGACGGATATCATAGTTATCGGGCGTTCTGAGGCGTCTGCCCCGCGCGCTGCCGGTGATGACTCTCATTTACTCCTCCTGCCCTTCCGTTTCCTTGCGGAAATGATTCCACACCGCCTGCGCGGCGTTCTTCGGCACGACGGCGCCGAGCTCCTCAAGGGAGGCCTCCCGGATCGCCTTGACGGACTTGAAATGCGCGATCAGCTCCTCGCGGCGCTTCTTCCCCACCCCGGGTATCTTTTCGAGCGTCGAGCCGTAGCTTTCCGCGCGGAGCGAGCGCTGATACTCGATCGCGCTGCGGTGCGTCTCCTCCTGGATGTTCCCGACCAGCGCAAAGACGGCCTGATTGCCGGAGATGCCGATCTCCCGCCCCTCGGGGGTGACGAGGGCGCGCGTGCGGTGCCGATCGTCCTTGACCATACCGAAGATCGGCACTCTCAGTCCCAGGTCCTCCGCGGCGCGCAGGGCGGTCGCGGCGTGTTCCCGTCCGCCGTCGATCAGCAGCAGATCCGGCAGCGGCGAGAACTTCCCGTCGCCGTCTAGAAAATGCTGCAGACGCCTTGATACGGCCTGGTACATGCTGGCGTAGTCGTCCGCCTGCTCGAGGCCGCGGATACGGAACTTGCGGTAATCCCGCTTGAGCGGGCGGCCGTCCACGTGGACGGTCATCGCCGCAACGATGCCCGTGCTGCCGAGATTGGAAATGTCGAAGGCCTCTATCCTTCTCGGAAAGACCTCCAGGTCCAGCGCCTTCTGCAGCCATTCGAGCGTCTTGCTGCGGCGCTGGGCCTGCGTCGTGCGGCGCAGGATCTCCTCTCGCGCGTTGAGCTGCGCGCTCTCGACGAGCCGCAGGCGCTCGCCGCGTCTGGGGACTTCTATCGCGGTCTTTCTGCCGGAGCTCTCGGAAAGATAGGTCTCCAGTTCCCCTGCGTCGTCGCATTCGACGGGCAGCAGGATGTGCTTCGGCACGGTCCCGCGCGAGGCGTAGTACTGCCGCACGAGCTTGGAGATCGCCTCGCCGTCCTCCTCGATCGGCTCGTCGAGCATCTCCGCGTCCTTGCCGGTCAGATCTCCGTTCTGAAAATGCAGTACCGTGAAGCAGCTCTTCGCGCCGCGCCGGAAACCGATCGCGTCGGTGTCCGAAAAGGCCGTGGAGATCACGCGCTGCTTGTGCGAGAGCGCTTCGACCGAGCGGATGCGGTCGCGCAGCGCGGCGGCCTGCTCGAAGCGCAGCTCCTCCGCCGCCTGCTCCATCCTCCCGCGCAGAGCTTCGATCAGCTCCGCGCTCTTCCCTTCCAGGATCAGCGCGGCCTGATCGACGCGGGCGCGGTAATCCTCCTGCGCCATGCCCTCGAGGCACCAACCGGCGCAGCTTCCCATCTGGTATTTCAGGCAGGGCCGGTCCTTGCCGATATCGCGCGGGAACTTCCGCGCGCAGTCCGGCAGCAGCAGGGTCTGACGGATCGCGGCGATGATCTCGCGCGTCTGATAGCGCCCGCCGAAGGGCCCGTAATAGTTCGCTCCGTCCTTCGGAGCGCTGCGGGAAAGCGTCATCTGGGGATAGGGGCTTTGAAAATCGATGCGGATAAAGGGATAACCCTTGTCGTCCTTGAGCAGGATATTGTAGTGCGGTCTGTGGCGCTTGATGAGCGAGTTTTCCAGCACGAGCGCTTCGAACTCGCTGTCCGCGACGATCACATTGAAATCGCGCACCTTGTCGACCATCGCGGCCACCTTCGGCAGATGCTCGCCGCGGAAGTAGCTGACGACGCGGTTTTTCAGCCGCTTGGCCTTGCCGACGTAGATGACCTCGCTCTTTTCGTCGAGCATGATATACACGCCCGGAAGCTGCGGCAGATTATTCGCTTTTTCCAGAAGCGTGTCAAGCATGTGTCGTTTCCTTTGCTTTCGCTTTATAAATGCACCAGATCGTGATCGCGCCGACGACGATCACCGCGCCGATGAGCGCGAAAAAGCCGGGGCGCTCGCCGTTGAAAAGGAAAACCCACACGGGGTTGAGCAGCGGCTCGAGCGCGCCGAGGAGGCAGCAGGCCAGCGGCGGGCAGTAGTCCGCCGACTTGGCGTACAGGATATAGGAGATGCCGAGCTGGAACACGCCGAGCACGAGAATGCTTATGACCGCCGTCGGCGTGAGCGTCAGCTTTCCGCCGAGGCAGAAGGGCAGCCCTACGAGGAAAGCGAAGATCTGGCCGATCAGCACGGCGCTGAAGCGCTCCTCCCCTTTGAGCGAGCCGATGGCCATGAACATGCCGGCCATGATCATACCGGCCAGGATCGCCACGCAGTTGCCCAGGATATAGCCGCCCTGCAGCTGATCGAAGAAGAACAGCGCGATGCCCGCGAGGGTGAAGAGCACGACCGTGAGATCGCTCTTTTTGATCTTCTCGCCGAAGAAGAGCGCGGAATAGATCACGATAAAGACCGGCGAGGTGAACTGCAGCACGATCGCGTTGGCGGCCGTGGTCAGCTTGTTGGCGCAGACGAAGCACAGATAGACCCCGCCCTCGAGCAGGCCCGCGATCAGCGCGCGGCGGCTGAGAACGAAGCGGTAGCGCTTTATCGCCATGTACACGGCGATGACCGTGCCCGCGACGAGGCTGCGCATGCTGGCCACGGCGAAGGCGTTCCACGGGATCAGCTTGATGAAGATCCCCGCGATGCTCCACAGCGCGGCGCAGCACAGCATTTCCAATATGGCTTTGTTTTCTTTCGTCATGAGCTCATCACCGCGTCTTCATAGCAAAAGGGGGCGTGCAAAGCACGCCCCATAATGACTTTCTTTGCTCCGGATTACTCGGAGAAATCGGAATCTATCAGCGCGGAGAGCGTGGCGATCGCCTCGTCCTCATCGGCGCCGTCGGCAATAAGTGTGACCACCGTGCCCTTGACGATACCAAGGGAAAGCACGCCGAGAAGGCTCTTCGCATTGACGCGTCTGTCTTCTTTCTCGACCCAAATGCTACTCTTGAACTCGTTCGCCTTCTGGATAAAGAAAGTAGCCGGTCTGGCATGGAGGCCGACCTGATTGTTGATAACTACCTCTTTGGAAATCATACTTGCCACTCCTTAACTTTATACAAGATGCACATCGGTGCATTCTTAATTTAGCAAAAAAAGCCTGTCCCGTCAACTAAAAATGACGCTTTCGGAGTTTTACACATTCCTCGCCGCCCGCGGCGGCGTTTTTTATTTCAGTTCGACAACAGTCACGCCCGTTTCGCCCTCGCCGTAGCGGCCCAGGCGGAAGCTCTTGACGGACTTGTTCTTGCGCAGCATCTGCTGGATCGCGGCGCGCAGCGCGCCCGTGCCCTTGCCGTGGATGATGCGCACGGTGCCGAGCTTGGCCATGACGGCGCTGTCGATATAGCGCTCGGCGGCCAGCACGGCCTCGATCGCCTCCATGCCGCGCAGGTCGATCTCCGGCGAGAGCGCGGCGGAACGCAGCGTCGCGCCGGAGGATACGGCCGCCTTTGCCCTGGGCTTCTCGCCCTCGAGCAGCAGCACCTCGTCCTCCTTTGCCGTCAGGCTCATGATCCCCGCGCGCAGCGTCAGCGCGCGCTCCGGCGAGATCGCAAGCACCTCGGCCTTCGCCCCGATCGAGCGGACGAGCACCATGTCGCCGACGACGAGCGGCCGCGAGGACTTCTTTTCCTCCGTCTGCACGGTCTCCGGCGCGCGGACGGCGCTCTCGGCTTCGTTAAGCTTGCGCCGCAGCTCGCTGCGCGCCTCGTTGAGCGCGTTGGCGTCGCTCTCCTCGTTGACGCGGCGGCGCATCTCGTCGATCTCCTCAAAGGCCTCTTCCGCGCTGCGGCGGGCGTCGGAGAGGATGCGCTCGGCCTCGCGTTTGGCTTTGATCTCGGCCTTTTCGAGACGTACCTCCAGCTCGGCCTTCAGGAAGGCGGCCTTCTTCGCGTTCTCCTCGGCCTGACGCAGCTTGATCGCAGCTTCTGTCCGGTCCTTCTCCAGCAGCAGGCGCGTCTGCTCCAGCTTTTCGATCGTGGCCTCGAAGCTCGCGCTCTCGGTCCCGACGCGGCGGCGCGCGTCGTCGATGATGTCCTCGCCGAGCCCCAGCCGCTTCGAGATCGCAAAGGCGTTCGATTTTCCGGGGATGCCGACGAGCAGACGGTAGGTCGGCCGCAGCGTCTCCACGTCGAACTCACAGGAGGCGTTCTGCACGCCCGGCTCGTTGGTCGCGTAGACCTTCAGCTCGGCGTAGTGCGTGGTCGCGGCGATCATCGCGCCCTTCTGCCGGGCGTATTCGATGATCGCGATGGCGAGGGCCGCGCCCTCGGTCGGGTCGGTGCCCGCGCCGAGCTCGTCGAAGAGCAGGAGCGAGCGCCCGTCGCATTCTGCGAGCATGCTGACGATGTTCGTCATATGCGCCGAAAAGGTCGAGAGACTCTGCTCGATGCTCTGCTCGTCGCCGATATCCGCCAGGATGTGGCTGTAGATCGGCAGGACGCTGCCGTCGGCCGCGGGGATGTGCAGGCCGCACTGGTGCATGGCCGCAAGCAGGCCGATCGTCTTGAGCGAAACGGTCTTGCCGCCGGTGTTCGGGCCGGTGATGACAAGCGTGTCAAAGCTGCCCCCCAGCTCCACGTCGATCGGCACGGCCTTCGACTGGTCGAGCAGCGGATGGCGCGCGCGGCGCAGGATCAGCCCCTCGCCCTCGGTGTCGGCCTCGCCGCAGTCGAGCTTGTAGGAGAGCTTCGCCTTGGCGAAGATGAGGTCGAGCTTCACCAGCACCTCATAATCGGAATTGATGTCGTTCCTGTGCTCGGCGCAGTCCGCCGAGAGCTCGGCGAGGATGCGCTCGATCTCCAGCTTTTCCTTGGCCGCGAGCTCGCGCAGCTCGTTGTTGGCCTTGACGGCCGCCATCGGTTCGATGAAGAGCGTCATGCCCGAGGCGGAGATATCGTGCACGAGGCCCGGCACGGCGCCCTTGTGGTCGGCCTTGACCGGGACGACGTAGCGGTCCGAGCGCATGGTGATGATCGGCTCCTGCAGGGCTCTGGCATAGCCGGGCGAGGAGATGATCTTCTGCAGCGCGTCGCGCGCCCGCGCGGCCGCCGCGCGCATCTGGCGGCGGATCGAGGCGAGGTCGGCGGAGGCGCTGTCCGCGATCTCGTCCTCGCCCAGGATGGAGGTGAAGATCTTCTCCTCCAGGAATTTGTTGGCGTGCAGGGCGTAGAAGAGATAGTCGATCGGCGTCTTGCCGACGGAATCGTCCGTGATGTAGCCGCGCACCAGCCGCGCGCACTGCAGCACGCGCGCGATGGAAAGAAGCTCGCGCGTATTGAGCGCGCCGCCGAGATCCGCGCGCGAGAGCGCGGGACGCACGTCCTTTACGCCGGAAAAGGACGGACTGCCGCGCACGACCATCATGGCCTTCGCGGCGCCCGTCTCGGAGAGGCGGCGTCTGACCTCAAAGGGATCCGTCGAGGGTGCGAGCGCGAGGGCCGCCTCCCTGGCCGATTCCCCGACCGCTTCGGCCGCCAGCATTTCCAGCACAGCGGGCAGTTCGAGCGTCGAGAGCGATTTTTCAAAAAAACTCATAGTCCTGATTCCCGTTATTTTGTCTTGAATTGCTTGTAATAATCCAGCGTGGCGAAGCTGCGCTCGGTCTGCGTCAGCAGATAGTTCTCCGCCGCGAAGCCCAGCGTGATGAGCGGATCTCCCTCCAGATCGAAGAAAAAGATCTGCTTCGGCGGCGCGGACAGGACGAAGTGCATCGCCTCGAGCGATCCCTCGTCCAGCGACACCGCGCTGCCGCGGCCGCAGCATTTCCGGCAGAAGAGCCGTCCGTCGAGCAGGTCGAAGACGGGCTCCTGCGGCTGCTCCGCGCCGCAGGCGGCGCAGCGCTCCACCGACGGGCGGTAGCCTGAAAGACTCATCAGGCGCAGCTCAAAGGCGGCCTTGATCTTGCGCGGGTCGTGCAGGGCGCGGCTGAGCGCCCAGAGGGAGTTGAGCGCGAGGCTCAACAGCTCCGGGTCCTTCTGATCCTCCACGGACAGCGCTTCGACGCACTCGGCGAAATAGCTGCCGAGCGCGAAGGCGGCGATATCCTCTTTCAAGCCGTCGAAGGGCTCGATCACGCTGGCCTCGTTGACCGTCCACTTCCCTTTGTTGAAAAACAGGGTCATGTCCGACCAGCTCAGCTGCTGCGTGGCGGCCGCGGTGCGGCTGTTTTTGCGCAGCGCGCCGCGCGCCTTGGCGGTGATCTTCCCGTTGTCGGCAGTGAACAGGGTCAGGATCCTGTCGGCCTCCTTGTATTTCACCTCGCGCAGCACCAGCGCTTTTGTCGTCTCGAACATCTATGTACGTCCTCAGCTCCGCCGCAAACGGGAAGCTCCGCTTCCCGTCCGCTGTCAATCCGAGGCCGCGGGGAGCCCGTCCCCGCCGCCGTTTTTCTTTTTTTCTTCTTCTCTCTCTTTGCCGGACGCGGTCTTATACAGAAGATAATACGAAGGATCTCCGGTGTCGACGAAGGCCTGCCAAAGAAGTTCGCTGTTCATCCAAGCCACCTCCGTTTTTAGTATCTGCGGGAGGTGCGGATTTATAGTTGGAAGGTTTTTTCTTTACTCGTTGTTATAGCCGAAGTTGCGCAGCTGGGCCATGCTGTCGCGCCAGTTCTCCTTGACCTTTACCCAGGTCTGCAGAAAGACCTTCGTGCCGAGAAAGCTCTCGATGTCGGCGCGCGCAAGCTCGCCGATCTTTTTAAGCATCGCGCCGCGCTTGCCGATGATGATGCCCTTGTGGCTGTCCTTCTCGCAGAAGATCGTCGCGTCGATCTCGACGACGCCGTCCTCCCGTTCTTCAAAGCGCGTGATCTCGACGGCCGTGCCGTGCGGGATCTCCTTGTCGAGGCACTTGAGCAGCTTTTCGCGCACGAGCTCGGCGCAGATCTGCCGCTCCGGCTGATCGGTGATCATGTCGTCGGGGAAGAAATGCGGGCTCTCTGCGGCGTATTTGTCCAGCTCCGAAAGCAGCTCTTCCAGACCGTCGCCCGTTTTTGCCGAGATCGGGATCACCGCGTCGAAATCATAGGCCGCGGAGTAGAGGGCGATGACCTCGAGCAGGCGTCCCTTCTCCACGCTGTCGATCTTGTTGATCGCGAGGATCGCGGGGCAGCGCGTCTCGCGCAGGCGCGCGAGGAGCGCCTCCTCCTGCGGTCCGATCGAGGCCACGGGCTCGACCATCATCACGACGCAGTCCACGTCGGCGACGCTTTCTTTGACGACGCTGACCATATAGTCGCCCAGCCTTGTGCGCGGCTTGTGGATGCCCGGCGTGTCGAGCAGGACGAACTGCGTGTCTCCGCGCTCGACGATGGCCGTGATGCGGTTGCGCGTGGTCTGCGGCTTGGGCGATACGATCGCCACCTTCTCCCCCACCAGGGCGTTCGTGAGCGTGGATTTGCCCACGTTCGGTCTGCCGCATATCGTGATCATTGCCGCTTTTGTCATTCGTCCTTATCCCCCATGATCTCTTTTTCTCTTGCGCGCATCTGCTTTTTCATTTTCCCCTCGTCCACATGGTCGTATCCGAGCAGATGCAGCACGGAATGGACCGTCAGATAGCGGATCTCCCGCTCGAAGCCGTGGCCGAACTCTTCGCCCTGCGCCGCGCAGCGCTCGAGCGATATCATCATGTCGCCCAGCAGCAGCCGTCCGCTCTCCGGATCGCGCTGGCAAAGCTGCGCGTCAAATTCGCCGGGCCGCTGTTCGCTGAAGGGGAAGGAAAGAACGTCCGTCGCGCGGTCGACGCCGCGGAACTCGCGGTTGACGCGGCGGATGCCTTCGTCGTCCGTAAACACGACTCCGACCAGGCAGGGCTCCGAAACGCCCTCCGCCGCGAGCGCCGCGCGCACCGCCTCTTTGACGAGCGCGGCGGCCTCCGGATGGCCCAATCCTCTCTTCTCACGGCTGAGACTGATCTGATGTTTCATTCATCTTCTCCTGTACGGGCGCTGCGGCGGTCTTTTCTCCACCGCGGGCGCCGGATACTTTTTTTCAAACACCTCGTAGGCCTCGATGATCTTCTGCACCAGGCGGTGACGCACCACGTCCGCGCCCGTGAGCGTGCAGATCGCGATGTCGTCGATGCCCTCGAGCACCTTCATCGCCACCTTCAGGCCGCTGGTCTTGTCCTCGGGCAGGTCGATCTGCGTGATGTCGCCCGTGATGACGACCTTCGAGCCGAAGCCGATGCGCGTGAGGAACATTTTCATCTGCTCGCGCGAGGTGTTCTGCGCCTCGTCGAGGATGATGAAGCTGTCGTCGAGCGTGCGCCCGCGCATATAGGCCAGCGGGGCGACCTCGATGTTGCCGCGCTCGAGGTATTTCTGATAGGTCTCCGCGCCGAGCATGTCGAAGAGCGCGTCGTAGAGCGGGCGCAGATAGGGGTCGACCTTGCTCTGCAGATCGCCGGGCAGGAAGCCCAGCCTCTCGCCGGCCTCGACCGCGGGACGCGTGAGGATGATGCGGTTGACCTGCTCGGCCCGGAAGGCGGCCACCGCCTCCGCGACCGCGAGATAGGTCTTGCCCGTGCCGGCGGGGCCGATGCCGAGCGTGACGGTGTTGTGCGCGATCGCCTCGCAGTACTCCTTCTGTCCGAGCGTTTTGGGCTTGATCGGCTTGCCCTTGGCCGTGATGCAGATCACGTCCTGCGCAAGCTCTGAGATCTTGTCCTCCTTGCCCTCGCGGACCAGCTTTAGGATGTAGCGCACGTTCTGCGCGTCGATGTTCTCGCCCTTGGCCGCCAGCGAGAGCAGACCGTCGATGGCCTGCTCGGCGAGCATCACGTTCTCCGCCTCGCCGGTGATATGGATCTGGTCGCCGCGCTCGACGACCGAAACGGCCAGCTCCGATTCGATGATCCGAAGATTCTGATCGAAGGAGCCGAACACGCTGATCACGTGCTCCATCCGATCCACGCCGATGGTTTTTTCTATCATGTAGGATCCTCCCCGCTATGGGTTCTCTTTTTCTTTCGTAAGCGCGATATTCTCCAGGCAATGCGCGCGCAGCACGATCCGCCCGTCCCCTTCCTCGAACTCGTACGAGAGGATCTCGCCGTCGATCTCCTCTTCGAGAGCACCGAGCGCCCGCGCCTTTGCTCCGGGCAGATCGGCCGCCGCCTCGTCCGCCATGCGGTAGGGGCGGTAGATCTCGACGCACAGGCCGAGCGGGAAGCGAAACAGCCCCCGGATGCCCAGCGTATATTCTTTCACGATTTTATCACATTCGTCAAGCTCTTTTCTACTGTTTGTGACAAGATCGATCCTGTTTTTTCCCCAGCGCAGCCCGACGATCAGCCGAAGACCGTTCACGCGTTCCTTTCGCCGCGCCCCCGGAGAGAGAAAAATACTCCGCTCCGGCCAGGTCTCCGCCGTCACGCCGCCCGCGGCGCGCACGAGACGGGTCTGTCCCGTCGGGCTGTCCATCGTGCCGCTCACAAGCGTCTGTCCCGCCTCGACGAGCTCTCCCCTGCCGACGAGCGTGCGGCCGTTCCTGACGTTCAGTTCCCGCACGACGCCGGCGCGCGCCGCGACAAGGTCCGCCGCCGCGCCCTCGTCGTAGAGCTCCGGCTTTTCCTCCCGCTCGAGCACCAGCACCGTCGCCCGCGAGCCGCGCACGTTGAGCGTCATCCAGGCCAGATCCCCGCAGCGCAGCAGCATTTCTCCGCGCACGCGCTCCGCGTCCGCCGCAGGCCAGAAGCAGCCCTCCGAAACGCCGCAGTCGGAAAGCGCGCGCAGGATCTCCCCTTTTGAAAGCCTTTCGTTCCCCTTGACCTCGAAATCCCAGATGAACAGCGAAGAGAGCGCGAGCAGCACGGCGCAGACCGCCGCGAACACGACAAGCCGCGAGCGTGCGCGAAGCCGCTTCACGCCTCCCCGCAGCTCGAGCGTCCTCATTTCGCACTGAAACAGCACCGCCGTTTTCTCCAGCCGCTGCAGATCGCTCTGCCGGAGCGTCGCTTGCAGACAGGCGCCGTCGGCAAAGAAAATGTCCCACAGCGGAAGGCCCGCCTCCGCGCAGGCGTTGAGCAGCCGCTCCGTTCCGCCGCCCCGCAGCTCAACGCGCGCCTCGGCGCGCAGTATCCCGGCGTTTTTCCTCATTCTTCCCACTCCATGGATCGGATATCCCCTTCCACCGCCAGCTTATGCCTGCCCAGAACGCTGATGCGGATGCCGTCTCCGAAAACGGCGAAAGCACCTTCGGCCGCATCCAGCCGGAGATACGCGTCGCTGTACTGTTCGATCCCCCGGTGGTTTTCGATCAGCACGCGTCTGCGGCCGATCGCCGTGACGAGCAGCGAGCCGAGCGCTTCCGCCGGGAGCTCGAGCCTCTCCGCCAGCGCGTCGACGTCCGGTTTTTTTCTGCGCACCGCGCCACCCCCTTGTCCGTATATCCTTATGTTTGCGCTCATAGCTTGATACATGGACAAGGAGGTGCATGCTTATGAAAAACGCCGCGGCCGTGTTCGGCGCGCTCTGCGCCATGCTCTGCCTTGTCTTCGCGCCGTCCGAGGCGATCGAGAGCGCGCGATACGGTCTCTCGCTCTGCGCGGAGCTGATCGTTCCCTCTCTTCTGCCCTTTTTCACGGCGAGCGCGCTGCTGATCCGTCTGGGCGTGCCGCAGACGCTCGGCCGTGTGCTCGCACCGCTTGCGCGGCGGCTCTGGGGCGTGTCCGGCGCGGGAGCGTCGGCCTTTTTCGCGGGGATCTGCGGAGGCTATCCTCTCGGCGCGCAGACCGCGGCGGAGCTGTATATCACGGGACAGATCGAAAAGGACGAGGCCGAGAGACTGCTGCGCTTCTGCAACAACTCCGGTCCGTCCTTTCTCGTCGGCGTGATCGGAACGGGGATCTTCTCGTCCCGTGCCGCCGGGCTGCTGCTTTACGCCGTCCACGTCTCCGCCGCGCTGCTTACCGGGATCGTATTCCGGCGCGGCGAGGCCCCCGGGACCGCCCCTCGCTCCGGGGACGATCCCGGCTTCGCCGAGGCGCTCGTCGCCTCGGTGCGGCAGTCCGTTTCGGCCGTGCTCGGCGTCTGCGGCTTCGTCCTGTGCTTCTGCGTGCTCTCGGGGCTGCTCGACGCGCTGGGCTGCTGGGACAAGGCCGCGGCGCTTCTCTCCCGCGTGTCCGGCGTCGGCGCACGGGATATTCGTGCGCTGCTCATCGGGATGCTGGAGCTCTCAAGCGGGATCGGCGCGCTGCGTGAGCTGCCTCCGACGGGAGGCCGCTTTGTGCTCTCCGCCTTTCTCTGCGGCTGGGGCGGGCTGTCCGTGCAGTTTCAGACGATGGCCGTCCTCTCCGAAACGGATCTTGACGCGCGCGGTCACTTTATCGGGCGGGTTTTCTCCGCTTTTCTTTCCTCGCTGCTCGCGGCTGCTCTCCTGCGCTTTTTCCCCGTTCTGCCGCCGATTTGAAGCGCAGAGCGTTTCCTCTTGAATTTTCCTTTCGGATGATATATACTCGTCAGCGATACGCCGGTGTGATGGAATGGTAGACGTGACGGACTCAAAATCCGTTGGTGGCGACACCGTGTGGGTTCGAGTCCCACCACCGGCACCACGTCGGAGCTCACTCCGCACGGCTCGGAAAAGGCAGGCGCAAAAGCGCTTGCCTTTTCCTCATCTGTGCTCCGTGGCTCCTTCTTCCCAAATCGGACCCGCTTCGCTGGGCTCCGATTTGGATATTGGAAAGAGGGCATCCGAAAGGATGCCCTCTTTCTGGTGCCGCGCCTGCGGCGTGTTTTTTTGCTGCGGCTTATTACGCCTTGTATCTGTCCAGACAGGCGAAGCACTCCTCCATCATCTTGTCCATGATCTCCTTCACCGGAAGGATGTCGTGGATAAGGCCCGTGACCTGGCCGATCGTCAGCACGCCGTCGTCCAGATTTCCGGTGTCGAAGGCGGCCTTGAGACGGCGGCCGGAGGCCAGCGGCGCGATCTCCTCAAAGGGCGCGCCGTTTCGTTCAAGCTCCGCCACCTTTGCCGCGAGGCCGTTGTTGAGCACGCGCGTCGTGTTGGCGAAGCGCCGCAGCACCAGCGTCGTGCTCATCTCATCGGCGTGCAGGGCCACGGCCTCCTTGCCGGCGCGCAGCGCGGGGGCCTCCTCCGAGAGGAAGAAGCGCGTGCCGACCGTCGCGCCCTCGCAGCCGAGCATCAGCGCCGCGGCGAGACCGCGTCCGTCGCCCACGCCGCCGCAGGCGATCACGGGGATGTCCAGCGCGTCCACCGCCGCCGGCCAGAGCACCATCGAGCCGATGTCGTTCTCGCCGACGTGGCCCGCCGCCTCCGTGCCGTCCATGATGACGGCGTCGCAGCCGATCGACTGCGCCTTGAGCGCGTGCTTGACGATCGTGCACTTGTGGATGACGGTCATCCCCGCGCTCTTGAAATAAGGCATGAAAGCCTCGGGCGCGCGGCCGGAGGTCTCCATGATGCGGATGCCCTCCTCGATGCAGACGCGGACGTAGGCCGGATAGTCCGGCGGCGCCAGCGAGGGCATCAGCGTCAGATTGACGGCGAAGGGCTTGTCCGTCAGCTCCCGACATTTGCGGATCTCGGCGCGCAGATCCTCGGCCGTGCGGAAGGTGGCGGAGGACATCACGCCCAGCCCGCCCGCGTTCGACACGGCCGCGACAAGTTCGGCCCTGGCCAGCCACTGCATCGCGCCGGAGAGGATCGGTCTTTCGATCCCCAGCATTTCCGTGATCCGCGTGTTAAGCTTTCTTTCCATAGCTTTCTCCTTATTCCCTTATATGGCGTACGCGAAGTCCTTGCGCTTCCGCCTCGCGGATCAGCTCCTCGCGGAAGTCCGGGTGCGCGATCGAGATCAGCGCCTCGGCGCGCTCCCAGGTGGTCTTGGCGCGGAGGTCGGCGATGCCGAACTCCGTGATCACGATCTGGTTATAGCTGCGCGGGACCGTCACGATCTGGCAGGGACCCAGATGCGGAAGAATGCGCGAGCGCACCGTCCCGTCTCGCTCCGTGTAGGTCGAGGAAAGGCAGATAAGTCCCTTCCCGCCTTTGGAATGCGCGGCCGCCTGAATGAAATCCAGCTGTCCCCCCGTGCCGGAAATCTGCCGGGGGCCGGAGGTCTCGGAAGCGACCTGTCCGTAAAGGTCGACCTCAATGGCGTTGTTCAGGCAAACCATGTTGTCGTTTTGGGCGATAATGTACGGATCGTTGGTATAGTCCACCGGCGCGAGCAGACAGTCCGGGTTGCCGTCGAGGAAGTCGTAGAGCTTTTTCGTCCCCATCGCGAAGGTGTAGACGATCTTGCCCGGATCGGTGGTCTTGTATTTTCCGCTGATGCAGCCCGCCTCCGCAATTGCCACATAGGCGTCGCACAGCATTTCGGTATGCACGCCCAGATCCTTCAGGCCCGCCTCGGCTATCAGTTCTCCGACCGCGTTCGGCATCGCGCCGATGCCGAGCTGGACGCAGGCACGGTCGCCGACAAGGCCGACGACCAGCTGGGCGATCTTTTCGTCCACTTCCGTCGGAGGGGGCGTCGGCACCTCAATGATCGGCCGGTTCGGTCCCTGAACAAAGCAGTCGATCTGGCGGACGTGCACCTTGCTCTTTTCGTCGCAGAAAGTTCTCGGAACGCTGCTGTTGACCTCTGCGATCACATAGCCGGCCTTTTCCAGATAGGTCGGCACGATCGACGAGGAGGTGCCCAGGCTCACATAGCCCTCCTCGTCCGGCGGAGACACCATGATCATCAGCACGTCGATCGGATGGATCAGCCCGTTACGGATGGTCTGCGGCCCCTGATGATAGTTCATCGGAATGTAGCGGCAAAGACCGTGATCGCTGAGCTTCCGGCTCGCCGGGGAAAAATGCCAGTCGTTATACATCAGATGCTCCATCCCGGGATCGGCCAGCACCGCCTTGGGAGGGAACGGACAGGTCGTCGCACGCAGGATGATCTCATGCAGATGCGGAACGCGTTCGGCAAAGGCCGCGTCCAGATAGGGCGAAGCCATGGCAAATTCGCCGTAAGCGACATGATCTCCGTCTTTTACGACGGATACGGCCTCATTGACACTTTTGAATTTTGCCTCGTAGTCTTCTTTCCAGTTCACTTCCATATCCTCCGATGCCCGGAGCCGACCGTCGGCTCCGTGCTTTCGTTCATCTTCCGCTGAAATCCGGTCTGCGGCGCTCCAGCGCGGCGCTCAGGCCCTCGCGGCAGTCGTCGGTCTGCGAGGCGAAGATCTGGCTGACGGCCTCGTAATCGCGGTTCTGCTCGAAGCTCGTGGATACGGCGTTGCGCAGCACGCGCTTCTGCAGCATCAGCGCCAGCGCCGGGCCCTTCGCGATCCTGCCGGCGGCCTTCGCCGCGGCGGCAAGCAGCTCCTCGTGCGGGACGACCTCGTTGACGAGGCCGAGCTCCTTAAGCTCCCCGGCGTTCAGGGTCTTGGCCGAGAACAGGATCTCGCAGGCCTTGTTGTAGCCGACCCGCTGCGTGAGGAACCAGCAGGTGCCGCTGTCGGGGCAGAAGCCCAGACCCGTGAAGGAGAAGCCGAACTGCGCCCGGTCGGAGGCGATGAGGATGTCGCAGGCCATCGCCAGCGCGATGCCCGCGCCGAAGGCGGGTCCGTTGATCGCCGCGATCACGGGCTTTTTCACATTGTAGAGCAGCCGCACCATATCGGCCGTGGAATCCACGTCATAGATGGCTCTTTTGCGGTCGCGGTTCATCGCGGCCAGCTCCGAGAGGTTGCCGCCGGAGGTGAAGCCGCGGCCCTCGCCTGTCACGACGAGCGCGCGGACCTTGTCGTCCTCCTCGGCGGCGCGGATCGCGTCGTTGATCTCGTGGACAAACTCCGTCGTGAAGGAGTTGAGCGTCTCGGGCCGGTTGAGCGTCAGCCAGGCCACGCCTCCCTCCACACGGTAAAGGGGCGTTCTTTCCTTCTCGTCCATCTCGTCCTCCTCAGAGCATCGCGGCCTTGGCGCGCAGCGTCGCCTCCGCCTCGGCCATCGTGTCGTCGATGATCGCCTTGCAGGACTTGATCTCGTGGATGCGGCCGATGCTCTGGCCGAAGAGGAAGGCCGCGCCCTCCGTGTCGCCGTCCCTGAGCGCCTGCAGCAGCTTTTTGCCCGACACGGCGCGCACGATCTCCGAGGGCTCCGCGCCGGCCTTTTCCAGCTCGTTGACCTTTTTGAGCACGCTGTTTTTCACGCCGCGCGCCTGCAGCGTCGTGTGGCAGAACAGATCCGTGTCCGTTTCGTTGAGCTGCACGATCCAGTTCTTGATGTTCTCGTGCACCCAGCACTCCTCTGAGGCGAGGAAGCGCGTGGCCATCATGATGCCGTCCGCGCCGAGGCAGAGCGCCGAGGCCAGCGACTTGCCGTCCACCATGCCGCCGGTCGCGAGCACGGGGATCTTCACGCTCTCGGCCACCTTCGGCAGCAGCACCGAGGTCGCCACGTTGTCGGACAGCGGATGGCCGCCCTCCTCCACGCCCGCGACGATCACCGCGTCGTAGCCGAGCCTCTCGATCTTCATCGCGTGGCGCACCGCGCCGACCTTGTGGGTGATCTTCACGCCCGCCGCGTGCAGCATCGGGATGAAGTCCGTGGCAAAGAGGCCGGAGACCTCGATGTTGGTCACCTTTTCCTCCGCGCAGACGCGGAAGAAGTCCATAAAGGTCTCCTCGGTGATGCGAAAGCTCTTCATCAGCGTGATGTTCACGCCGAAGGGCTTGTCCGTCAGGGCTTTGACCTCGCGGATCGCCTCGCGCAGCGCGTCGCCGCTGGTGTACTGGTCCGCGGTGATGCAGCCCAGGCCGCCCGCCTCGGAGATCGCGGCGCAGAGCTTTGCGTCCGTGACCCAGAGCATGCCGCCGCAGATGATCGGATATTCGATGCCGAAGAGTTCCGTGATCCTTGTTTTCATGGCTCTTGTCCTCCTTCGATCAGATCAGTTCAAAAATTCCCGCGGCGCCCATGCCGCCGCCGATACACATGGAAACGAGTCCGCGCTTCTGTCCGCGGCGGCGCAGCTCGCCGATGAGCTTGATCGTCAGATACGCGCCCGTGCAGCCGAGCGGATGGCCGAAGGCGATGCCGCCGCCGTTGACGTTGACGATCTCCTCGTTGAGGCCGAGTTGGTCGATGCAGGCCAGCGACTGGGACGCGAAGGCCTCGTTGAGCTCGATGAGATCGATGTCGTCCAGCGTAAGGCCCGCGATGTCCAGCGCGCGGGGGATCGCCTCGATCGGGCCGAGTCCCATATAGGCCGGGTGCACGCCGCGCACGGCAAAGCTGACAAAGCGCGCGATCGGCGTGAGTCCCTGCTCGCGGGCGAATTCCTCCTCCATCAGCACCACGAAGGCCGCGGCGTCGTTCATCTGCGAGGAGTTGCCCGCCGTTACGCTGCCGCCCATGCGGAACAGAGGCTTCAGCTTGGCAAGGCCCTCGACGGTCGTGTCCGGGCGGACGCACTCGTCCGTGTCGAAGATGAAGTACTCCCAGCCGGGGCTGCCGTCCTCCTTCTTGATGGGCCGCTTCGCGCGGACGGGGATGATCTCGTCCTTGAACTTGCCCGCGCGGATGGCCTCGGCCGCCCTGCGGTGGCTCTCGCAGGCGAAGGCGTCCTGCCTCTCGCGGGAAATGCCGTATTTCTCCGCCACATTCTCGGCGGTGATGCCCATGGTGTCAAAGTTGTCCGGGTAGCTGCCGAAGCTCGCGCTGTCGGGGATGATCGCCACGCGGTGCATCTGCACCTTGCTCATGTTCTCCAGACCGCCCGCGACGATGCATTTGGCCTGTCCGGCCATGATGGCGTTCGCGGCGCTGGCGATCGACTGCAGGCCGGAGGAGCAGAAGCGGTTGACGGTCTGTCCCGCGGTGGTCAGCGGGAAGCCGGAGCTGTCGGCCAGCAGGCGTCCGATATTCAGTCCCTGCTCCGCCTCCGGGATCGCGCAGCCGCAGATCAGGTCCTCCGCCAGGGCGGGATCGAAGCCGGGATTGCGTTCCAGGATGCCGCGGAGCACCTGCGTGCCGAAGTCGGCGCAGCCGGTATAGCGCAGGCTGCCGCGGATGGCCTTGGCGATCGCGCTGCGGCCGAAGGCGACGATGACGGCGTTTTTCCTTTCCATGTCCGTCCCTCCTTAATTGCGCACGGGCTTGCCCGTCTGGACCATGCCCTTGATGCGCTCGAGCGTTTTTTCGTTGTGACAGAGCTCCATAAAGGCCTTCCGCTCGAGGAAGAGAACATCCTCCTCGCAGATCTGCTCTCCGGCGAGCGCGTCGCCGCCGGAGAAGATGCGGGCGAGCTTTTCCACGATCACGGCGTCGTAGGGCGTCATCATCCGCCCCTGCAGCATCACGTTCACCGTGGCCATCAGATGCGTGTAGCCGCTCTCGCCTGCGGCCGTCACCGTGCCCTTGACGGGCGCGCGCCAGCACGCGTCAGCCAGGTGCAGCGCGGTCGCCTTCGCCTGCTCAAGCAGCGCGTCGGCCTTGGCGATGATGACGTCGCCGCGGCGCAGATAGCGGTTTTTCTGCGCCTCCTCGGCGCTCATGCTGTATTTGGCCTGCGCGATCGGGAGCACCAGCTCGTCGATCTCCTGGATGATGCGGGCCATCTGCCCGTACTGCAGGCCCTCCGTCGCGCGGAAGAGGAGCTCGGCGCAGCCGCCGCCCGAGGGGACGAGGCCGACGCCCATTTCCACGAGCCCGGCGTAGAGCTCCTGATGCGCCACGACGCAGCCGGCGTGGAGCATCAGCTCGGCGCTGCCGCCGAGCGCCTGTCCCTTCGCGGCCACGACGACGGGCTTTTTGAGGTATTTCAGCCGGAGGTTGGCCTTCTGGAAGTCCTCCACGCCCTTCTCCAGCATCTCGAACTGCCCGGACTCGATGGCGGCGGCCACCTCGTAGAGATTGGCTCCCGCGCCGAGGTTTGCACCCGGGTTGCAGACGACGAGGGCCTTGAAGGCCTCGCTTTTTTCGACCTCCTCGGCCGCGGCGAGCATCAGCTGCGCGGCGGGGATCGTGTAGGTGTTGGCCTTCGTCCTGAGCGTGAAGAGCGCCGCGCCGTCGCCGAGATCGCAGAGCGCCGCGTCGCCGTTTTCCATGATCACGCCCCGATGGTCGGTCAGCTGCAGATAGGGCGCGCGCTTCTTTGCGGCGCCGGCGTAAAAGCCGCCGTCCTGCGCGATCTTATCCTTCGCCCAGGCGGGCACGTCGAGCCCCTGCGCCTCCATCAGGCCCAGGATCTCCTTCGCGCCAAGCAGATCGCAGAGCTCGAAGGGCCCCTTGATCCAGTTATAGCCGCCGCGCATGGCCGCGTCGATGTCGCGGAAATCATAGCTGATCTCATCCGCGGCCTTCATCGCCAGCCACATCGGCTCGAGCACGACGCGCCGCAGGAAGGCCGTCTCGGGATAATCTCCGAAGAGCAGGCCGCGCAGCCGCTCCTTCTTGTCGCGCAGCTCCGCGAGCGAGGCGATCTTCACCCGCTCGAGCGGGACGTACTGCGCGCTCTCGTAATCCCAGACGAAGCGTTCCGTTCCCTTCGGCCCCTTCGTCTTACGGTAGAAGCCCGCGCCGGTCTTGTTGCCGAGATATCCGCGCTGCGTGATGTCATAGAGCGCCTCCGGCCGGTTGCGGAAGGGCTTTTCGTAGTCCGGGATATCGGCCCCGGCCATGTATTCCACCGTGTGCACGCTGATGTCCAGTCCGACGAGGTCGAGCAGCTTGAAGGCGCCCTGCTTGGGCCGGAAGATCAGATCGCCGGTCAGCGCGTCCGCCTTCGCAAAGCCGTAGCCGCAGTCCGTCGTCGCGTTCATGATCGAGGTCAGCGCCATCGAGCCGATGCGGTTGGCGATAAAGCCGGGCGCGTCCTTGCAGCGGATCGGCGTCTTGCCGAAGCGGTCGTTGATGAGCGTGCGGACCCGCTGAACGATCTCCTCCCCGGTCTCCGTGTTCGGGATGAGCTCGACAAGGTCCATGTAGCGCACGGGGTTGAAAAAGTGGATGCCGAGGAAGCGGCGCTTCTGCTCCTCCTCCATCCCCTCGGCGATCGAGGCGATCGAGATGTTCGAGGTGTTCGTGCCGACGATCGTCTCATCCGAGGCATTGTCGAAGATGAACTTTGCCGTGCTCTGCTTGACGGCGAGGTTTTCCGCCACGGCCTCGATCACCAGGTCGCAGTCCGAAAGCAGCGCGGCGTCCTGCAGCATGTCCGCGCATACGACGCCGGCGCGGATGCGCGCCTCGTCCGAGCCCTTCATCTCGCCGCTCTTGAGAATGTCGGCCACGGCCTTCTGCGCGCGGTCCCGGCCGCTCTGTTCCGCCTTTCCGCGGACCATCAGGATCACGTCCAGCCCCGCGCGGGCCCCGCAGGCGGCGATGGCCGCGCCCATGGTCCCGGCGCCGACGACCGCCAGTTTTCTGATGCTCTTACCCATATATGCTCCTTTCCATGTACAGATAGGTCATTCGATCACGCCGCCGCCCGGCCGCTCCGCGGCTCCCGTTCGCGCATTGCGCCGCAGGCGCTCCGCCGCATCTGGGCCGACCAGCATTTCAAGTATAGCATACTCCTTTTTTTATTTCAAGATGCTTTTGTGCTCTTTCGCTATCGCGCCTCGTTTTTTGCCCATTATTCTCTTGCGTTTTTGTGCAACTTGGTGTATACTGGCTTTGAAATAGCGAAATCGTTCAGACAGGTTTCCATAATCTGTCTAAATAGTTCGGATAAAGGAGAAGGCCCGTCCTTTGGTCGGACCAAAAATCGGAAATGCAGTTAGGTGTGATCGAGGTCCCCACGCGCAAAACGCTGCTTGTGCAGAAGATCGAAGAGCAGATCCTTTCGGGAAAGCTGCGCGTCGGCGACCCCCTGCCCTCCGAGCGGCAGCTCCAGGAGGAAACGCACATCAGCAAGACCGTGATCCACGCCGCGCTTGTGGAGCTCGAGCAAAAGGGCTTTCTGGAGATCACCCCGCGCCGCGGCGCCGTCGTGGCCAATTACACGGAGTCCGGCACGATGGAGACGCTCAACGCGCGCATCCGTCTCAACGGCGGCAACATGACGAAAAAGCAAACGCACAGCTTCATGGAGGCCCGCATCGCCATCGAGGGCGCCGCTCTCCGCCGTCTCGCGGAGCGGCACACGGACGAGGATCTTGCCTATCTCGAGGCGATCATCGCCCAGGCCGACGCCCTGCTTGAACAAAAAGAGCCGGATACCGCGGCGCTTGCGGAGGTGCTTTTCCGCTATCACCGCGGGATCTGCCTGCGCAGCGGGAACGAATTCTTTCCTCTCCTGCTCAACGAATTCCGTCCCATCATCATGGAATTCTGGCTGCGCTCGATCGCGGTCTTCGGCGCGGCCTCCAACGTGCACCTTGCCAAACGCTATCTCGAGCTGATCCGCGCCGGAGTCGCGGAGGGGGCCTTCCACAGGCTCGAGCGCAGCGTGAACGAGTATCTCAACTGTCTCGATGAGCAGTAACGGATAAATGAACAATAAAAGGAGGAACAGTACAACAATGGCAGACAAGGACTATCTGAAAGTATTGGATGAAGTCGCGCTGAAAAACGCCGCGCTGGCGCGCAAGCAGTACGACCCGGAGATCCCCGAGAAGATCGAGTACGAGGACAAGCCCTGCAAGTGGTGGTTCAACCACTGGGCGGAGAAGAACCCGATGAAGCCCTACGCGGTGCTCGGCGATCTCGTTCTCCCCTACGCCTACTGCAACGACGTGGCCCGCCGTCTTGCGAACGCCTTCCTCGATCTCGGCGTCAAGAAGGGCGACCGCGTGGCCATCATGGCCCCGAACGTGCCGCAGTACCTGCTGGCCATGCACGCCGTGTGGAAGATCGGCGCGATCGAAGTCCCCGCAAACCCGCTCTACACGGTGCCCGAGCTGACCGGCCAGTTCAACGACAGCGGCGCGGAGACCGTC
This sequence comes from Candidatus Limivicinus sp., assembly GCA_045222695.1. Lineage (GTDB taxonomy): Bacteria > Bacillota > Clostridia > Oscillospirales > Oscillospiraceae > Limivicinus. Next base: position 6,071 of record JBGUZD010000006.1, on the reverse strand, counting down.
GTGGTCATGGCGGCCTTCGCCCCCAAGGCGATCGCCATGCTGCAGAACCCCGACTGCGCCGTCAAGCGCGTCATCGCCTTCCAGCTCCCCTCCGGAGCGGTCGAGCTGCCGCAGGTCGAGGGCCTGTATGACTTCAACCAGCTCGTCGGCACCCATCCCAACACCGAGCCCGATATCGAGATCTCGATGGACGATCCGATCCGCCTGCAGTACACCGGCGGCACCACCGGCATCCCGAAGGGCTGCGTGCTGACCAACAAGATGGTCTACTCGATGGGCTATCGCACGGCGCTGTGGACGACGCGCAGCTATTCGATCGTCAACAAGGACGAGATCGTCACGCTCGCGGCGATCCCCCTCAACCACGTCTACGGCTTCAACGCCAACGTCGGCATCACGATGACCAACGGCGGCACGATCATCGTCGTCCCGAAGCCGGCGCCCGACGCGCTGCTGGCTGAGATCGTCAAGAACAAGCCCAATATCTTCGCGGCCGTTCCGGCGATGCTCATCGGCCTGCTCAACACGCCTCAGGTACAGGCCGGCGAGGCGGACATCACCTCGCTCAAGGGCGTGTTCTGCGGCTCGGCCCCCTGCCCCGTGGCCGTCATGGAGCAGCTCGAAGCCAAGACCGGCGCCACCATCGTCGAGGGCTACGGCATGTCCGAGACCTCGAACATCCTCACGATCAACCCGATGCACGTCCGCAAGCCCGGCTCCGTCGGCGTGGCCGTGCCCGACACGGATCTGGTCGTTGTCGACGCGGTCGACGGCAAGACGCCCGTGCCTCTGGGCGAGACGGGCGAGCTGATCTGCCGCGGCCCGCAGGTCATGGAGAAGTACTGGGAGAATCCAGAGGCCACCGAGGCCACGATCCGCGACGGCTGGCTCTACACCGCGGACGTCGTGCTGATGGACGAGGACGGCTTCATCTTCATCAAGGATCGCAAGAAGGACATGATCATCGTCAACGGCTTCAACGTCTTCCCGCGTGAGATCGACGAGGCCATGTTCGCCAACCCAAAGGTCAAGGAGGCCTGCGCCGTCGGCATCACGCACCCGAGGAAGGGCGAGGCGCCCGTGCTCTACACGGTCCTCAAGGAGGGCGAGACGATGACCGCCGAGGAGGCCGAGAAGTATCTGCGCCAGTCCCTCGCTCCCTACAAGATCCCCATCGCCTACGAGTTCATCTCCGAGCTGCCGCGCACGGCCGCCGGCAAGGCGGATCGCAAGGCCCTGAGCGCGATGTACAAGGAGAAATACGGCTTCTGAGAGTTCCCCAAGAACGTAAACGGAGGATAGATCATGTTTGAGGGAAAATACTTTCTGTTTTCTCTGGAAAAGGGCGTCGGCGTCCTGACGCTGAACCGTCCGCCCTACAACATCTTTGAAGCGGGCTTCTATGTGGAGCTCGGCGAGGTCGAGGACCATATCGCCGCCCAGGAGGGCATCCGCTGCCTCGTCATCAACGCCAACGGCAAGTGCTTTTCCGCGGGCATCGACCTGAACTATCTCCAGGGCGTCAGCTCTGCCTATGTCCTCGAGAAGCTGCCGTGGCTGCAGAAGATCTACGGCTTCTGGCAGGAGCAGAACTATCCCGTCATCGCCGCCGTGCAGGGACTCTGCACCGGCTCGGGGATGGAGTTCATCCTTGGCGCGGACGTCCGCATCGCCGCGGAGAACGCGCGCTTCTCGCTGCCGGAGGTCCAGCTTGGCCTCTCGCCCGACATGGGCGGCACCTCGCGTCTGACGCGTCTTGTCGGCATGGGCCAGGCCAAGCGCCTGATCCTCACCGGCGAAGAGATCGGCGCCGAGGAAGCGCTGCGCATCGGCCTCGTTGAGGTCGTCGTCCCGCCCGAGGAGCTCAACGAGCGCGCCATGAAGATGGCCAAGACCATCGCGCGCAGCCCCGCGGCCGCGGTACGCTTTGCCAAGAAGGGCGTCAACCTCACGGACGAGGGCGGTCTCTACGCCGGCCGGCTCTTCGAGCAGGCCCAGTCCACCTACTGCTGCGGGACCGAGGATCTGCAGAACGCGATTGCGGCCTACAAGGCGATGCTCGCCGCGCGCAGCAAGAAGTAAACTCTTTCCCGGCCGCTCCTGAAATCAAACCGGCCGGGGGAAAAACAAGCTGTAAACAACGATCCGTGCGGCGAGAGCGAATTGCGAGAGAATTTTTGTTCTGCCGACGGCGCTTTTCCGACGGCATACTTTGTGTATGTCGAGGAAAAGGAACGAAGGCAGGGCGCAAATTCTCCGCAAGGCGCCGAAGGCGTGCGGATCGGCGTTTACAAAAAAAGTAAAGGAGGAATGTACATATGCCCAAATATGACATCGTGGTCGTAGGCGCAGGCAACGCCGGCATGTCCGCGGCGCTGCAGTGCCAGCTGGCAGGGAAAAAGACGCTTTTGATCGAAAAGCACAATCTTCCCGGCGGCGCGGCCACAAGCTTCGTTCGCGGCCGCTTTGAGATCGAGCCTTCGCTGCACGAACTCTGCGACTTCGGCCCTCCGGACAATCCCGGCGACACCCGCAGGATCCTTGATTCCTATGGGGTCAAGCTGAACTGGCATGAGTGCAAGGACTGCTTCCGCGTGATTTCCAAGTACTCCGACGGCAGCCCCATGGACGTGACCATGCCCGCCGGGATCGACAATTTCATCGACAAGATGGAAGAGTATGTCCCCGGCTCGCGTGAGAAGATGCGGACCCTCTTCGACCTGTTCCAGGAGGTGCTCGACGGGATCGCCTACATCACGGCCTCGAAGGGCAACCCGGATTCGAAGGTGCTGCAGACGGAGTATCCCGACATGCTGCGCTGCGGCGCGTACAGCACGCAGAAGGTTTTCGACGCGCTCAAGCTGCCGAAGAAATGCCAGGACATCCTCTCGACCTACTGGAGCTATCTCGGCGTTGACATGGAGCATTTGGCTTTCATCCACTACGCCGCGATGGTGCACAAGTATGTGCAGCGCAGCGCCTACATTCCCGAACACACCTCTCATCAGTATTCCACCGCGATGATCGAACGCTTCCGCGAGCTCGGCGGCGAGGTCTGGTTCAACTGCCGTGCCGAGGAATTCCTCTTCAATGGGGACAAGCTCTGCGGCGTTCGCACGAACCTCGGCGACATTGAATGCGATTACGCGCTGGCCAACATCAATCCGGACATCATCTATGGCAAGATGGTGCCGCAGGAGCTGATCCCCGAACGGGAAAAGAAGCTCTCCGCCGCGCGCGGACGCATCATGGGCGGCCGCATGTTTACCGCCTACTTCTGCTGCGACGCCACTCCCGAGGAGCTCGGCATCACCGATTACAGTTATTTCCTGCCCAGCACAGCCAACTCCGTCGTGGAGTACAAACGCATCCGGGGCGGCATGAAGACCAACGATTACTCGATCTTCCTGTGCTACAACATCGTTCTGCCCGAGTTCTCACCCCCGGGGACCTGCGTCTGCTCCTTCACGACCTTCGGCGCGCCCGAGGAGTGGGGCGAGCTCAAGCAGGAGGACTACTTCCGCTTCAAGAACGAGGGCGCCAAGAAGATGCTCAGAAGTCTCAAAGAGAAGACCGGCATCGACCTGGAAGGACACATCGAGGAGATGGAGGTGGCCTCTCCCTGGACCTTTGCCCGTTACCTCGGCGTTCCCGAGGGCTCGGTCTACGGCTATGAGGCCCGCGACTGGGACGGCATGATGGCGCGCATGCAGATGATCGGCAGCGATTATCCGATCAAAGGCCTGCGCCCGATCGGCGCGGCCGGTCCGAGAAGCGACGGCTACTCCGCCACCATCGTCTGCGGCCAGCTGATCGCAGGCAGCGCCTTAAGAGACCTCAAAGCCTGGAGCGAAGGAGGGAAGAAGTAATGCCTGATCTGAAAGTGAAAGTCGGACTGATCGGCAAGTTCGACATGCTCAAATTCAAGAACATGAAGAAGGTCCGCGAGAAGGCCATCCAGGCCGCTCCCGCCAATGAGATCAGCGGCGTGTTCCCGATCAATGAGAACGCGAAGGCCCTGCATCCGGACTTCCTCGAGCTGGTCATCGACCGCATCATCGACCGCGGCGAGGCCCAGGCCAAGACCTTTGTCCTCAAGCGTCCCGACGGCGCGCCGCTCCCCTACTTCCGCGCCGGACAGTACATTTCGCTCAAGCTCCCGCTGGACGGCAGCTTCGTCACGCGCTCGTATTCGCTCTGCTCCTCCCCGAAGGAGGCGCTCCGCGGCGAGTACGACATCACCGTGCGCGCCAATCCGGGCGGCTTTGTGGCCGACCGTCTGCTTGCGGAGAAAAAGCCGGGCGACACGATCATTTCCTCCGGCCCGCTGGGCTTCTTCTACTACGAGGATCTGCGCGACGCGAAGCACGTCGTCGGTCTCGCCGGCGGCTCGGGCATCACGCCCTTCCTGTCCATGGCCCGCGCGTTGGCCGACGGCATCGAGGACTTCACGCTGACGCTGCTCTTCGGCTCGCGCGACGAGGACAACATCCTCTTCCGCGGCGAACTGGACGAGCTCGCACGCAGCTGCCCGAAGTTCAAGGTCATCCACGTCCTCTCCGAGGAGGAGAAGGAAGGCTTCGAGCACGGCTTCATCACGGCGGACCTGATCCGCAAATACGCCCCCGAGGGCGAGGAGTATTCCGTGTTCCTCTGCGGCCCGGAGGCCATGTACAAGTTCCTCAAGCCCGAGATCGAGAAGCTCGGCCTTCCCCCGCGGCTCTACCGCCGCAAGCTCATCGACGTCACCAAGACGCCGTGGGAGTGCGAGGGCTATCCGCAGGAGGTCAAAGGCAAGGAGTTCAGCATTCTCGTGAAGCAGGGCCCGCAGGAATGGACGATCCCGGCCTCGGCCGACGAGCCGGTGCTCGTCGCGATCGAGCGCGCGGGCATCAAGGCCCCGTCCCGCTGCCGCGCAGGCGAGTGCGGCTGGTGCCGCTCGCGCCTGCTCGAAGGCACGGTCTTCGTCCCGCAGGAGAACGAGATGCGCCGCTGGGCGGACATCCACTACGGCTACATCCACCCCTGCTGCAGCTTCCCGACGAGCGATCTGACGCTGGAGATCCCCGGCGAGTTCTTCTGATCGCTTCTCATCCACACAAAAACGTCCTGTCCGTTTCCGGACAGGACGTTTTTTCTTTTTCTTCCCTCACGCCAGCCCCGGCGGGCAGGGTCGGCCGCAGGCGCGGCAATGGGCAAAGTAGAGCTCCTCGGTCGCAAGCGCCATCTTCGTCACAGCGAAATCACAGTCGTGCGGATAGATGTACCAGGTGTCCTCGAGCGTGTTGAGGTCGACGCAGTCGCCGTGCTTGCCGAGGTATTCGTACTCGATATGGCAGGAATAGAGGCTGGGCACGGGCTTGATCATCTCAAAGGGGTCGCCGTCCACGTCCGTGCCGCGCACGGTGAAGCCGTTCATGTCATGCACCATCGTGCCTTCCCCGAGGCGGATGAACTTTTTCGCGTTCGGCAGCGTGTCCACCGTGACGGGCAGCACGCCGCTGGAATACATGCCCGCCTCCACCTCGCCTCGGAGGTTCGCGCGTTCCCACTCATACCAGTCCGGGATGTGGGAAAACTCCGTCTCCCCTTCGTCGGCGGAGAGCTCGCCGAGCTCGGACATCGTCCAGCTCTTGCCGCAGCTTTCGCAGAAGATCTGCGTCCCCTTCGAGCTCATGCGGAATTCCGTCCCGCAGTGCGGGCACTGATACAGCACCTTGTGCAGGCCCTCCGCCCGTCCCTCGTAGGGCGTGCGGATGCCCTTTTCCTTCTGCCAGGCGAAATCGTCGTATTGAAAGGCCTCGACGATGCGGCGGTTGAGCTCGTCCGCGCTTTCGGCGGCGAGCTCCTCCGGCGTAAAGAGCAGCTTGAACTCCGCCTCCGTCGGCTTCACGCCGCGGTCGTGCAGATTCCAGAACGGCGAATTGACGTGGTGGCCGTGGCAGATGAGCGTCACGACCGGCGCCTTCAATAGTTTACATAATTTCCCGAGCGAAGTGGGCAGCACGGCCGTCGTGCCGCAGAGAGAGTAGCGCGCCTCGGGATAGATCATCGCCACGTCGCCGTTTTCG
>JBGUZD010000005.1:0-16807 GCA_045222695.1 Candidatus Limivicinus sp. | reverse complement strand
ATGACCAACATGATGGTCGGCCACGCCGTGACGCTGAACATCGAGCGGCCCGACCCCGTCGACCCGAAGCCCCGCGTCGAGGTCAAGGGCCTGACCGTGCGCAACATCGAGGGCATCCTCAAGCTCGACGACGTGTCCTTCACCGCCAACTCCGGCGAGATCCTGGGCATCGCGGGCATCTCCGGCAGCGGCCAGAAGGAGCTGCTGGAGGCCATCGCCGGCCTGCAGCCCGTCGAGAAGGGCAGCATCGAGTATATCAACGACGACGGCAGCCGCGAACAGCTGCTCGGCAAGGACCCGCTCGCGATCGCGGAGCTGGGCGTTTCGCTCTCCTTCGTGCCGGAGGACCGTCTCGGCATGGGCCTCGTCGGCAACATGGACCTTTCGGACAACATGATGCTGCGCTCCTTCCGCCGCGGCCGCTCGATCTTTACCGACCGCCGCACGCCCAAGCAGCTGGCCGAGACCGTCGTGCGCGAGCTCGAGGTCTCCACGCCCGGCGTGTCCACGCCGGTGCGCCGCCTCTCCGGCGGCAACGTGCAGAAGGTGCTCGTCGGACGCGAGATCTCCTCCGCCCCGACCGTGCTGCTGACGGCCTACGCCGTGCGCGGTCTGGACATCAACTCTTCCTATACGATCTACGATCTGATCAACCGCCAGAAGGCCGCGGGCGTCGCCGTGATCTACGTCGGCGAGGACCTGGACGTGCTGCTGGAGCTGGCCGACCGCATCCTCGTGCTCTGCGGCGGCAAGGTCAGCGGGATCGTGCCCGGCCGCGGCGCGCAGAAGCGCGAGGTCGGCATGATGATGACGAAGCTGGGAGGGACGGACGATGAATAAACGCACGCGCGAACCTCTGTTCCACATCACCAAACGCGCCGCGCTCCCCTGGTGGGCCGTGTGGGCCATCCGCGGCGGCGCGCTGCTCGCGGCGCTGATCGTCTGCGGCGTGATCACCTCGCTCGTCACGGGCGAGAACCCCTTCCAGGTCTACGCGGCGATCTACAAGGGCTCCTTCGGCACCGCGCGCAAGCTGTGGGTGCTGCTGCAGAACATCGCGATGCTGCTGTGCGTGTCGCTGGCCGTCACGCCCGCCTTCCGCATGCGCTGCTGGAACCTCGGCGGCGAGGGCCAGGCCCTGGCCGGCGCGCTGGCCGCCGCGGCCTGCATGATCTGCCTGCGCGACAAGCTGCCCAACGGCGCGGTCATTTTGCTGATGATCGTCACGAGCATCCTCGCCGGCGCGATCTGGGCCGGCATCCCCGCCTTCTTCAAGGCGCGCTTCAACACCAACGAGACGCTCTTCACGCTGATGATGAACTACGTCGCGACCCAGTTGGTGGCCTACTACTGCGTGGTGTGGGAATCGCCCAAGGGCTCGGGCAACATCGGCATCATCAACCCCAACACGCAGATCGGCTGGTTCCCGCAGATCGGCTCGTACAAGTATCTGCTCAACATCATCGTCGTCGCGGTCGTGTGCCTGGGGATGTACGTGTACCTGAACTACTCCAAGCACGGCTATGAGCTGGCCGTCGTCGGCGAGAGCGAGCGCACCGCCCGCTACGTCGGCATCAAGGTCGACCGCGTCATCATCCGCACGATGCTGCTCTCCGGCGCGATCTGCGGTCTGGCGGGCCTGCTGCTCGTCGGCAGCACGCACCACACGCTCACGCCCACGATCGTCGAGGGCCGCGGCTTCACGGCCGTCATGGTCTCGTGGCTGGCCAAGTTCAACCCGATCTGGATGATCCTCACGAGCTTCCTGCTGGTCTTCCTCGGCCGCGGCGCCAGCGAGATCGCGACCAAGTTCTCACTCAACTCGAGCTTCGGCGACATCCTGACGGGCGTCATCCTGTTCTTCATCATCGGCAGCGAGTTCTTCATCAACTATCAGCTGAAATTCCGCCGCAGCGCCGGAAAGGAGGGCAAGTGAGCAATGTTTGACGTCATTTCCTTCATCCCCCGCGCGGTCGTCCAGGGCATCCCGCTGCTGCTCGGCAGCACGGGCGAGACCCTGACGGAGAAATCCGGCAACCTCAACCTCGGCATCCCGGGCATCATGTACGTCGGCGCGATCAGCGGCGTCATCGGCTCGTTCTTCTACGAACAGTCCGCCGGCGCGGCCTTCCGTCCCCTCCCCGGGATCCTGATCCCGCTCGTCTGCTGCCTGGTCGGCTCGCTCCTCATGGGCCTGCTGTACTGCTTCCTCACGGTGACGCTGCGCGCCAACCAGAACGTCACCGGCCTGGCCCTCACGACCTTCGGCGTGGGCTTCGGCAACTTCTTCGGCGGGTCTCTGATCAAGCTCTCCGGCAGCGAGCTGCCCTCGATCATCCTCTCGTCGACGAGCTACGCCTTCCGCAGCAGCCTGCCCTTCGCGGAAAAGCTGGGCGCCTTCGGCAAGCTCTTCCTCTCCTACGGCTTCCTGGCCTACCTGGCCGTCGTCATCGCGCTGGTGGCCTCCTATATCCTGAAGCGGACGCGGCTGGGCCTGCACCTGCGCGCCGTGGGCGAGAGCCCCACCACCGCGGACGCCGCCGGCATCAACGTCGCGCGGCACAAGTACATGGCCACCTGCATCGGCGCGATGATCGCGGGTCTGGGCGGTCTGTACTACGTGATGGACTACGCCTCGGGCGTGTGGTCGAACAACGCCTTCGGCGACCGCGGCTGGCTCGCGATCGCGCTGGTCATCTTCACGGTCTGGCGGCCGAACGTCGGCGTGCTGGCCTCCTTCCTCTTCGGCGGACTGTATATCGTGCACATGTACATCCCCTCGGGCATGAACCTCGCCGTCAAGGAGCTGTACAAGATGGCGCCCTACGTCGTCACGATCATCGTGCTGGTGCTCACCTCGATGCAGAACCGCCGCGAGAACCAGCCGCCCGCCTCGCTGGGCCTGCCTTATTTCCGCGAGGAACGCTAGGGACTTGATCCCGTTTTCCGGCCTTCGCGGCCGAAAAAGCCCCGGGGCTGCGGCCCCGGGGCAGGCTTCCGGCCTTGACTTTGTTTCGTTAGCGTGTTAAATTTAAGAAAACCTTTCGGGAGGGATCTCGATGCTTTGTGACAATATCAGCCGCGCCTCCGACGGCCGCCTGCTCTTCGCCGGGCAGGACGTGAACGCGCTGGCGGACCGCTGGGGCACGCCGCTGTATCTGATGGACGAGGACCGCATCCGCGAAAACTGCCGGATGTACCTCGCGGCCTTCCGCGACGCCTTCGGGTCCGACGCGCTGCCGCTCTACGCGGGCAAGGCGGCCTCCTTCCGCAGGATGTACCGCATCATGGCCGAGGAGGGTCTGGGGATCGACGCGGTCTCGCCCGGCGAGATCGGAACGGCCCTCGCCGCGGGCTATCCGGCGGAGGGGATCTACTACCACGGCGACGGCAAGACGGACGCGGACATCGCCTTCGCGCTCGAAAAAGGCGTGGGCTGCTTCATCGTGGACAACGGCGACGAGCTGATCGCCCTGTCCGAGCAGGCGGCCGCGGCGGGAAAGCGCCAGAAGGTGCTGCTGCGCATCACGCCGGGCATCGACCCCCACACCTACCACGCGATCAACACCGGCGCGGTGGACGTGAAGTTCGGCGTGCCCGTCGAGACCGGGCAGGCCATGGAGTTCGTCCGCGCCGCGCTGGGCATGAAGAGCCTCGAGGTGGCCGGACTGCACTGCCACGTCGGCTCGATGGTCTTCGACGAGGACGTGTTTCTGCGCACGATCGACCTGATGGTCGGCTTCATGGCCGACGTGCGCGACGAACTCGGCTTCACCTTCCGCGAGCTCAACGTCGGCGGCGGCTACGGCGTGCGCTACACCGACGACGACCCGATGGCGGACATCCCCGCGCGCATCGCCGAGGTCGGCGCGCGCCTGAGACGGCGCATCGAGGAGGCGGAGCTCCCCATGCCGCGCTTTCTGATGGAGCCGGGACGCAGCATCGTGGCCGACGCGGGCATGACGGTCTACACCGTGTGCAGCGTCAAGCGCATCCCGGGCTACAAGAGCTACGTCATCACCGACGGCGGCATGACCGACAACCCGCGCTACTGCCTCTACGGCGCGCAGTACACCGTGCTGCACGCCGCGCCGCGCGGACGGCTGCGCGCGATCTTCGACCTCGCGGGCCGCTGCTGCGAGAGCGGCGACATCATCCAGCCCGCGATCAGCCTGCCGGCCGCCACCGCCCGCGGCGACCGCATCGCGGTCTGCACGACGGGGGCCTACAACTATTCGATGGCCTCGAACTACAACCGCTTCGGCCGCCCGCCCGTCGTGATGCTCCGCGGCGGCGAGAGCTATCTCGCCGTCAGGCGCGAGAGCGCGGAGGACGTCTGCGCGCTGGACGTGTGAAAAAAAGCAGGGAAAGCCGTGGTGCTTCCCCTGCTTTTTTAGTTTTTGGTTATTAGCATGCGGGCGGCTGATAGCCGCCCCTACGAGCAAAACGCTTGGCTTGCGAGAACAGGTGCGGCGGCTGCCGCACCTGCGAGGATGGCTTTTCGGAGGCCGAAAGCTCTCAAACCAGTACAACGGAGGGGAGTTTCAAAAGAGGGGATAAGCCCCTCTTTTGTCGTTTCAATTAGGGGGTTTCCAAAGGGGGGAAGAAATCGAAATCTTCCCCCCTTTGGCGTGCTTTTTCTTTTTGTCCACTTTCTCATGGGCAAGAGGAGATGAGACTCTGCCGGTTTTCGCAGGCAGATTTGCGCCGACTCTTCGTTGCAGCCCTTGAAAATACGAAAGTATTATCCGCGGTCTGCGCCTCGATTCATCGCAAATCTGCTCTGTGAAAACTGTGCAACACCTGTGAGCAGACGATTTTCGAGGGATTGTTGCGCCCAACGAGCGCCGCTGGGCTGACGCCCAGCAAACGAGGCGGGACAAGAAGCTCCGAAAAGGGGCGCTCACAGGCGGCAGATGCTCATGTCCTCTTGCCCCTGCACGCGCAAAGAGAAAATGGACACTGACCAGATCGTTCGTTTGCAGAGACCTCATCCACCGCAAGCGGTCCCCCTTCCCCGTGCGCGGGGAAGGCTGCGGGCGGAAAAGCAAACCCCCGGCTTCCGAGGGAAGTCGGGGGTCGGTATGTCGCCGGGTCGTCGTAAGCTCCCGTCGCGGGGCTCAGAACTTGCCGAGCGAGCCGGAGTTCTCCTGGTTGGGCATGTACTCGTCGCGCTTGCCGGGGAGGATCGCGTTGAGGACGATGCCGACGATCGAGGCGATCGCGAGGCCGGAGAGGGCGATCTTCATGTCGCCGACCATGAAGGAGATCGCGCCGGTGGCGTTGTTGCCGGCGGTCGTGATGTCCGCGCCGAGCAGACCGGAGAAGTTGACGCCGAGCGCCAGGCCGAGGATGACCGCCGCGACGATGACGTTGCGGGACTTCTGGAAGTCGGTGTGGTTCTCGACCATGTTGCGCACGCCGACCGCGGAGATCATGCCGTAGAGGATGATCGACACGCCGCCGATCGTGGCCGCGGGCATCGCGGAGATCAGGGCCGCGAACTTCGGGCAGAAGGCGAGGACGATCGCGAAGTAGGCCGCGATGCGGACGACCTTCGGGTCATAGACCTTGGTCAGCACGAGGACGCCGGTGTTCTCGCCGTAGGTGGTGTTGGCGGGCGCGCCGAAGAGCGCGGCGATCGCGGTGCCGACGCCGTCGCCGATCAGGGTGCGGTGCAGGCCCGGGTCTTCGATCAGGTTCTTTTCGATCGTGCCGCCGATGGCGGAGATGTCGCCGACGTGCTCCATCATCGTCGCGAAGGCGATCGGGACGATCATGATGATCGAGGACACGAGCAGGCCGGTGTTGACCTTGCCGGAGCCGAGAAGGCCGAAGACGGTGTTCTGCATCTGGACGGGCAGGCCGATCCAGGCGGCTTCCTTCACGCCGCTGAAGTCGACGTTGCCGGTCACGGCCGCGAGCAGGTAGGACACCAGGACGCCCATCAGGATCGGGACGATCTTGAGCATGCCCTTGCCCCAGATGTTGCAGACGATGACCACGACGATGGCGGCCAGGGCGATCCACCAGTTGGAGGAGCAGTTGTTGATGGCGGACGGGGCGAGGATCAGGCCGATCGCGATGATGATCGGGCCGGTGACCACGGGCGGGAAGAAGCGCATGACGTTCTTCGAGCCGAAGGCCTTGCAGATCGCCGCGAGGACGAGGTAGAGCAGACCCGCGCAGGCCACGCCGACGCAGGCGTAGGGCAGGGATTCGGCCTGGGACAGGCCGAGCTCGGCGCCGGAGGCGACGACGGCGAAGTAGCCGCCGAGGAAGGCGAAGGAGGAGCCGAGGAACACGGGGACCTTGCGCTTGGTGACCAGGTGCATGAACAGCGTGGCGAGACCCGCGAAGAGCAGGGTGGCCGAAACGCTCAGGCCGGTCAGGATCGGGACGAGCACCGTCGCGCCGAACATGGCGAAGAGGTGCTGCGCGCCGAGGATCAGCATTTTCGGCGTGCCGAGAGTACGCGCGTCGTAGATCGGGCCGTCGAGGGCCGCTTTGTTTTCATTGCTCATTTTCATTTTATCCTTTCTGAATAAATTAATGAAAATATATGGAAAGGCTCATTCCTGAGCCAGGTCCATCAGGAAAACGCCCGTTTCGCCGTCGAACTCCGGCACGCGGACCTCCACGAGCTCGCTGCGCGAGGTCGGGATGTTCTTGCCGACGTAGTCGGGGCGGATGGGCAGCTCGCGGTGGCCGCGGTCGATCAGCACGGCCAGCTGGATCGAGCGCGGGCGGCCGAGGGAGAAGATCGCCTCGATCGCGGCCCGGGCCGTGCGGCCGGTGTAGATCACGTCGTCGCAGAGCACGACGTCGCGGTCCGTCACGTCGAAGGGCAGCTCGGCGCGTCGGGTCTCGGGCTGCTCGGAGACGTGGGAGAGATCGTCGCGGTAGAACTTGATGTCGAGACTTCCGCAGGGGACGTCCTTGTCCTCGATCTTGTGGATGTTGCCGCGGATGCAGCGGGCGATGGGCACGCCGCGGCGGCGCACGCCGACGAGCACGACGTTGTCCACGCCGCGGTTGTGCTCGTTGATCTCGTGGGAGATGCGCATGAGCGCGCGGCCGATCGCCGCCTCGTCCATGATCTGCGCCTTGAGCTTCATCAACGCCTTCCCCCTTTTGATCGGAAACAACCTGCAAACAAGGCTTTTTGCCTCGAGAGCAGGCTGCGAGAGAATTTGTGTTTTGACAAAGACGCTCTTTCGCGGGAATACTTTGTGTATTTCAAGAAAGAGCGGCGAAGTCAGGGCGCAAATTGTCCGCAGGATGCCGAAGGGGCGGAAAGCCGCGTTTGCAAAAAAGACAAACAAAAAAGCTCTGCCGCAACCGGCAAAGCACAACAAGATAGGGGGGTATATCCAGGATACCCGATCTATATGAGCGATTTTGCCGGTCTCTCGTACCGCGCTTAAAAATCTGTTTTCTGTGTGGGAGTATACGGGAGAACGCGGAAAAAAGCAAGCCTTTTTTCGCTGTTTTTTTCAGTTCGTAGGAATGACCGATTTCCCCGCGGAACAGGCCCCGTTCTTTCTGTGAAAAGCGACAAGTTCACCAATTCGCTTTCTTTCTTTTCGTTTCCGGATCGTTGCTTTTTGCTTCCGGTCGGGCGCGGGGCGGGGATCGCTTTCCGAAAAAGAACAGGGCCGGGAGTTTCTTCCCGGCCCTGCGGATGCTTTGCTTATCAGAACTCGAGGTTCTTGTCGGTCTCCTTGGAGAAGACGTGCGCGACGTTGCCGCCGAAGGTGAAGTGGACGGTGTCGCCCATGGCGTAGTGGCCCTTCATTTCGATGGTCGGGACGATGATGATGACGTCGCGGCCCTCGGCGCTCACATGCAGGTGGACGGAGGAGCCCATCATTTCGCTCACGTCGACCTTCGCCGCGACGCCCTCGTCGCCGAGCTCGGTGTGCTCGGGACGGACGCCCAGCGTGATGTCCTGCGACTGCACGTCGTTCTTGAGCAGGCGCTCTTCCTTCTCGGGCGCGAGCTCGACCTTGAAGTCGGCCAGCTGGACGAAGAACTTGTCGCCCTCGCGGATCAGCTTCGCGTCGAAGAAGTTCATGACGGGCATGCCGATGAAGCCCGCGACGAAGAGGTTCGACGGGTGATTGAACACGTCCTGCGGCGTGCCGATCTGCTGGATGTAGCCGTCGCGCATGATGACGATGCGGTCGCCCAGCGTCATGGCCTCGGTCTGGTCGTGGGTGACGTAGATGAAGGTGGTGTTGATGCGCTCGCGCAGCTTGATGATCTCCGCGCGCATCTCGTTTCTGAGCTTCGCGTCGAGGTTCGACAGCGGCTCGTCCATGAGCATGACCTTCGGGTCGCGCACGATGGCGCGGCCGATGGCGACGCGCTGGCGCTGGCCGCCGGACAGGGCGTTGGGCTTACGCTCGAGGTACTGGGTGATGTCGAGGATCTCGGCCGCCTCGCGGACCTTCTTGTCGATCTCGTCTTTCGGGGTGTGGCGCAGCTTGAGGGAGAAGGCCATGTTTTCATACACGGTCATGTGCGGGTACAGGGCGTAGTTCTGGAAGACCATCGCGATGTCGCGGTCCTTGGGAGCCACGTCGTTCATCAGCTTGCCGTCGATGTACAGCTCGCCGTCGGTGATCTCCTCGAGTCCGGCGACCATGCGCAGCGTCGTGGACTTGCCGCAGCCGGAGGGGCCGACCAGCACGATGAATTCCTTGTCGGCGATGTCCAGGTTGAAGGCCTGGACGGCGACGACGCCTTCATCGGTGATCTGGAGGTTAACTTTCTTCTTCTCGGGTTCGTCGGCCTTTTTCTTTTTCTTTTTCTGCTCGCCGCTGATGAAGGGGTAGACTTTCTTGATGTTCTTCAGTTGGACTTCTGCCATGTTTCTCGACTCTGAGCGTTCTGCCTTCGCAAGGAACGCCCTCACGGCCATTCGCGGGGAATGCGCCGCTTATGCGACAGGTCTCCACACTGCCGCAGCCCGAGTCCGGGCGTGCTGTTTTCCTCCTTATTAAAGCTGTGCACGACTTGGAAATGGAGAGCCGTACACGCAGTCAGGCTGGCGGCCACAGACCGCCGCAAGTTACAGTTTATCGGAAAAGCCGCGTTTTGGCAAGGTTTATTTTTGCTTTTTCTTGCCTTTGAACGCTTCGGAACGCCTTTTTTCCGCCTCTGCCGTTCTGTTTCGCCCTTCCGCGGCATATCGTGAAGAGCAATCCCTCTTGCAAGGAGGTCGTCTGAAAGGTGAGAGTTCTGCGTTTTTCCGACCGCGGACCGGCCGCGGCGCTGCTGCAGCTCGCGCTGGGCCGCGCGGGCTTCGGGCCGCTCGAGACGGACGGGATCTTCGGTCTGCGCACGCAGGAGGCCCTGCGGCGCTTTCAGCTCGCGCGCGGGCTGAGCGCGGACGGCGTCGCGGGCCGGGCGACGCACGAGGCGCTGCTGCCCTGGTACGCGGGGTATCTGCGGCACCGCGTCCGCGCGGGCGAGAGCTTTTATTCGATCGCGCAGCTCTACGGCGCGTCCCCGGAGGCGGTGGAGCTTGCCAACAGCGTTTTCGAGCCGGGCAACCTTCCCGTCGGCGCTTCCGTCACGGTGCCGCTGCCCTTTGCCGTCGTGCCGACGGAGATCCCCTGGTGCTCCGCGCTCGCGGCCTTCTGCGCGCGCGGGCTCTGCGCGCGATACCCCTTCCTGTCCTGCGCGGGCGTCGGACGCAGCGCGCTGGGCCGGCCGCTGTGGTCGCTCACGCTCGGCGCGGGGGAAAACCGCGTGCTCTACAGCGCCGCGCACCACGCCAACGAATGGATCACGGCGCCGCTGCTGTTCTCCTTCGCCGAGGAGCTCTGCGAGGCCTTCGCGCAGGGCGGCGCGATCTTCGGCCAGAGCGCGGCGGAGCTGCTCGATTACGCGCGCGTGTGTCTCGTGCCGCTCGTCGACCCCGACGGCGTCGATCTCGTGACGGGCGAGCTGCAGAGCGGCGAGGCCTTCGAGCGGGCGAAGGCGATCGCGGCGCAGTATCCCGGCGTTCCCTTCCCCTCGGGCTGGAAGGCCAATATCCGCGGCACGGACCTGAACCTGCAGTATCCCGCCGGCTGGGAGACGGCGAGAGAGATAAAGGCCGCGGCGGGGATCCGCGGTCCGGCCCCGGCGGACTGGGTGGGGCCCGCCCCGCTCTCCGCGCCGGAGAGCCGCGCGATGGCCGCGCTGTGCCGGCGCTTCGACCCCGCGCTGCTCCTCGCCTTCCACACGCAGGGCGAGGTGATCTACTGGCGCTGCGGCGATCTCGACGTCCCCGGCGCGCGCGATATCGCCGCCACCTTCGCCGCCGTGTCCGGCTACAGCCCGGAGGACACGCCCTACGACTCCTCCTTCGCGGGATACAGGGACTGGTTCATCCGGAGCTTCCGCCGTCCCGGCTTTACGATCGAATGCGGCCGTGGCATCAATCCCCTGCCGCCGGCGGACTTTCCCGAGATCCGCCGCCGCTGTCTCGGCATCCTGACCCTCGGCGCTCTCGTGACCTGAGATCGCGGCCTTCTTCCGCCGCGTCCCCCCGGCCTCTGAAAGCAAAAAAAGGAAGCGGCCTGCAAGGCCGCTTCCTTTTTCATGCTCAATGTATGCCCGTGCCGCCGGGCTGGTAGTACATGGCGAAGACGTCGCGCATCTCGTAGTAGGCCTCGTCCTCGCGCCAGCCGCCGCCGGTCGAGCCGTCGGGGTCGCTGATGGGGCAGTAGACCTGCGTGTCGGGCAGCGCCTCGATGAGCTCCGCGCCGCGGTAGGGCCCGAGCCCGGCGTACCACAGGCGCTTGAGCTGCTTCATCTCCTTGAGCGGGGAGATGTCGAAGCCGGAGCAGTAGCAGATGTTCAGCTGCTCGAGCTTTTTGCAGTTCAGCAGCGGGCTGATGTCCCGCGGCATGGTCTGGAAGATCTCGAGATATTTCAGGTCCTGCAGCGAGCCGATCGGCGTGATGTCGCGGAAGCGCCCGCCCACGAGGATCAGATACTGCAGCTTCGGCATGTTGTAAAGGAAGCTCAGGTCCTCGATCCACATGTGGCCGAGGTCGAGCGCGATCATGTCGCGGCAGTAGCGCACCGGGTAGAGCTGGGCGTCCCCCAGCACCGGCGCGTCATAGTTGAGATAGGGCACGTCGGCCGCGCAGAAGAAGGTCGCGTCCGTGCGCAGGGCGTAGATGCTGAAATAGACCGTCCAGACGTAGCGGACCTCCGGGTGCCGCTGGTCGAGCGCGTCCATCTCCTCGTCGGACACGCCGCAGTCGCTCATGACGACCTTTTTCAGCTTCGGCAGCAGCGAGGCCGCCGTCTCCACCTCGGCGACGTCGACGCTCCCGGCGCCGCTGATGTCCATCTCCGTACAGTCGGCCGTGAAGATCCTGCCGCAGAGGCGGATCACATAGTCCGTTTCGACGCCCTCGCACAGCGGCAGGACGCGCGCGAGCTGCTCCGGCGTGAGCTCGCAATCGCGCAGGTCGAGTTTTTTGAGCTTTTTGAGCCGCCCCAGCGCCGCGGCGAGCTCCTCCGCGTCGCCGTGCGCGTCCGCGCCGAGACGCAGCTCCTCCGCGTCGCCCGGGATCTCCTCGCCCCAGAGCGGCACGGTGTAGACCGTGCGCAGCTCCCCGTGTGCGGCGGCGAAGGCGTCCGTCTCGGCGGCGTCGAGAAGGCTGCGGCGCAGGTCGACCTCCTTCAGCCGCGGCAGCAGCGCGGCGAGCCGTTCGAGCTCCTCCGCGCCGAGGCCCGCGGCGTCGAGCCTTTCGGCGTTGCCGTCGACCTCGCCCGCGGACGTGGGCACCGTCCACAGGAAGCGCAGATCCTCCCGCTCGGCCGCGGCCGCGGCGAGCGCGGCGTAGTCCGCGCAGCCCCGCGCGTCGACGACGGACAGATACGGGAAGTATTTCAGGCGCTCGATCTCATCCTCCGGCAGGGAGGAGAGCGTCAGCGTATCGGAAAAGCTGTCGTAGCGATCCTTCCCGATCGGGACGCTCCAGCGGATCCTCTCGGGGCCCGAGCGGGCCGCCGCCGCTTCATAGTCCGCGCAGCTGACGGCGGCGCCGCGCGCGTCCGCGACGTCCGCGCAGAAATAGAGCCGGTCCCCCACGCGCACGGTGAAGAGCCACGCCGCCGCGGCGCAGAGCGCCAGCGCCAGCGCGAAGAGCACGAGCGCCAGACGGACCTTGCCGCCGCGTTTTTCTTTTTTCGCCTTTTCGTCCATGCCTCAAGCCGCGTCCCTTTCGCGTTTTTCTCTATTGTACCTTTCTTTTCGCAAAAAAGAAAGCCTCTTTAGAATGAAGATTTAATAAGATCGCCGCGCGCGCTTTTTTCGCGCCGCGGCCGGGAAGGAGGACGGCGCGCGGGCTGGAGCGCCGAAGCCGCCTTTGGCGCTTTACAAACGCGCCCGCCTTTGATAAAATGCTGGTGGCCGGAGCCGGGAGACAAACGCCCGCGCTCTGCTTTTCGGGAAAGGTGTGGTATCTGTCTTGCTTTCGTTTTCTGACAAACCGGAAGCTCCGGAAAAAGAGGATACGGCCGTCAAGACGCCCTCCGCCGCGGGGCGTTTTCTGGCCTTCGCCGCGGAGACCGCGCTGCTGCTCGTCCTGGGGCTGCTGTGCGCGGCGTATCTGATCTGCCGCGGGCCCTCGCCCCGCGCCGCCGAGCGGTTTGAGGCCGAGGCGGAGACGCATCGCGCGCTCGCGCCGCTCGCCGCGCTCTTCCTCTCCGAAGCGGAGAGCGCCGGCGAAGAGCTCTCCCCCGCTCCCGCCGCGCAGACGGCGGCCCCCGCCCCGGCCGGGCCTTCCGAGCCCGCCGCCGCGGAGGACGAGGACCCCGACGGCGACGGCATCATCGTCCGCCCGGTCTTCGGCCGCGGCTTTTCGGGCTATATGATGACCGTGCTCGATCCCTCGCGCGTCATCGTGGGCTGCGTCCCCTCCAGCTTCGGAGGCCGCGGCTTCACCGTGGGCGACCTCGCCGAGCGTTTCGAGGCCGTGGCCGGCATCAACGCCGGCGGCTTCCTGGACGAGGGTGGGATGGGCTCCGGCGCCTATCCCGACAGCCTGGTCGTTTTTGAGGGAGAGATCTATTTCGGCGCGCGCGGGACGGGCAGGGGCTTCGTCGGCCTCGACCGGGAGCACCGCCTCCACGTCGGCATCCGGAGCGTGCAGGAGATCCTCGACGCGGACATCCAGTACGGCGTCTGCTTCGGCCCCGTGCTGATCCGCGACGGCGTGATGTCCGACCCGGCCGAGCTCGCGAGCGAGGTCAATCCCCGCTCGGCCGTCGGCCAGCGCGAGGACGGCGCGATCCTGCTGCTGGTCGTCGACGGGCGGCAGGCCGCCAGTCTCGGCGCGACCACGCAGGACCTTGCGGACATCATGGCCGACTACGGCGCGGTGAACGCCTGCAACCTCGACGGCGGCTCCTCGTCGCTGCTGTGGTACGACGGCGCGTATCTCAATCTCGGCCCGCTCATGAGGCGGCCCCGGCCCGTGCCAGACGCCTTCCTCGTGCTGAAGGAAGGGGGCTGAGTCATGGCGCGGAGCAACGGAAAAAAGAGTCTCGGGCCCGGTCTGCTGATCTGGGCGCTCGTCCTGATCTGCCTGATCGCGGCGGGGCTGTTCGCCCTGAACGCCTTCCTTGCGGCCTATGAACAGGCCGCGCCGGAAAAGGCCGCGGAGGCGTATCTGTCCGCGCTGGACGACGAAAAGGCCTTCGCCCTCGCGGAGGAGTCGCTGCGGAGCTTCGACGGCAGGCTCGCTCCGCCGGAGGAGATCTTCGCGCTGCGCGTGAAGCCTTATCTCGACGCCGGCCTGCGCGCCGAGCGCGACGCTTCGGCCTGCACGCAGACGCTGGAAGGCTACCGCCTCCTCTCCGGAGAGCAGCCCGTCGGCGCTCTCGTGCTGGAGCAGAGCGGGACGGGCCGCTTCGGCCTGCCGCTCTGGAGCGTCGCGGAGGCGGGGCTGGACTTCTCCTTCCTCGAGGGGGACGGCCCGCGCTCGATCACGGTGCCGGAGGGCTTTACGGTGCTGTGCAACGGCCGCGCGCTCGACGAGAGCTATGTGACCGGCCGGCGCGAGAGCCATGGAGAGCTGGATTATCTTCGGGACGAGGGCTATGCGCTGCCCTCGCTGGTCGAATACACGGTGGAGGAGCTGCCCCTGACGGCAGAGTTCCGGGTCCTGGACGAAAAGGGCGACGAGCTCGACCCCGACACGGACTTCGACGCGCTCGTCACCCGGCGCCTGCTGGAGAGCTGCACGCCGGAGGAATGCGCGCGGCTCGAGGCGTTCGTACAGCGCTACGCCGAGGCCTACGTGGCCTTCATGGGCGGGACGAGCGTCACCTACGGCGCGGGCTACCGGCAGATCCTGCCGCTGCTGGACGAGGGCAGCGATCTCGCGCAGCGCCTCTCCAGCGCGCGCAAGGGCATGTTCTGGACCCACAACCGCCGGAACGAGCTGCAGAGCGTGGAGATCCGCGCGCTGATCGCGCTCGGCGGCGGCGTGTACGTCTGCGACTTCTGCGCTCCGGTGAACGTGCAGACGCTCGACGGCTTTCGGATCGCCGAGCTCAACACCCGGCTCTTCGTCGTCGACCGGGACGGCGCGCTGCGCGCCTTCTCGGTGCTGAGCTACTGAGCCCGCCGTTTCGTCAAAACAAGAAGACCGCTGTCTCTGGGACAGCGGTCTTCTTGTTTTTATTTAATTCGTTCATTCCCCGTCGTCGGGATAGGCGCTGACGAAGCAGATCGCATCGCTCACCGGCTTTTCCCAGGGGTTCTGCAGCGGGTTGATCACCTCGCCGCCGAGGAAGGTCTCGGCGGTCTGGCCGCCGTCGAAGGTGTAGGCCTTGACGCAGCCGTGGGCCAGCATGGCGTCCACCGCCTGGCGCAGCGTGGCCAGGTTGTAGTGGATCGGGCTGCGGTTGATGTCCATCGTCAGATAGTGATGCTCGCCGAGCATGCCGATGGCCGAGCGGGCATAGGTGTCGTCGATCTCGCCGTAGCGGTAGCGGCTCGGCATGACGTCGACGCCGTTGTCGATGATCACGGGGCCGAAGGCCACGGAGAAGACGACGTCGTTTTCCGCGATGAAGTTTTTGCAGTCCTCCTCGTCGGCAAACTGCCCGGCGTAGGCGAAGAGCATGTCGCCGTCCGCGGTGAAGAAGCAGCTGTCGCAGTCGCGCTGGTTGAAGCGGTAGAGCTCGCGCTGGTAGACGATGGCGCCGTAATCGCGGTAGACGAAGCGGTAGAAGTCCGCGCTGTGCGCGAGCACCGCGTTGCTGTCCCCGGCGAAGGCGGAGATCGCCTTCATCTCGTCGCTGCCGATGCGGTCGCCGCCGATGCGGCGGACGATCTGCGAGCCGTCCGCGATGAAGATCTCGGAATAGGTGCCGACCGCGTGGGCCGTCAGCTCCTGCCAGGTGAGGACCAGGATCGTCTCGTCGAGATAATACCGGATCGGCGTGTCGTCGAGCAGCTCGATGCTCTCGTTCCACGCGAGGCTCTGATCGCCGATGAGGGCCTTCGCCTCCGGGCGCTCGAGCAGGGCGCGGATCTCGCTCTTGTCGCGGGTGCTGCCGAAGTTCTCCGCGATCGGCTTCGGGCCGCGCAGCGTCCCCTCGGGCAGGGAGTACTGCTTGCGGACGTATGTAAGCTCGGCCGTGGCCTCCGCGAAGAGCTTTTCGGCCGCCGCGTCGGGGTCGGCCAGCTCGGCGGGGAAGAGCGCGGCGGTGAGCGCGGCGGCGTTGTCGAGCGTCCACACGCCCTTGTCATAGCTCAAAAGCGCCGTCAGCGGCACGCTGCGGCAGCAGACGGCGGGGTCGAGCGCGGCGTCGGCGAGCCGCTCGGAAAAGACGCTGTGCACGAGCTCGCCGCGGAACTGCCAGTCCTCGTCGTAGACCTCGGAGGCGACGCGCGCGTCCTCGACCGCGGCGGCGAGCGAGGCGTTGACGGCCGTGTTGAGCGGCGAGGCGAGCGTCCCCACGTCGAGCATCGTGATCTCCACGGGCAGCTCGGCGCGGTCGCCGGAGGGGATCTCGGACTGCGCGGCGGCGATCGAGAGCAGCTCGGCGCCGCGTCTGAGCAGCGTGCGGCCGTCCTCCGTCGCGGGCGTCTTGACGCCGGCGGCGGCGGAGAGCTCCTCCGTTCCCATCGCGCCCAGGCTGTCGAGATACGCCGCGAGCACTTCCTGCGGCGGGACGGCGTTCCGTTTTTCGTACGCCTTCCAGCCCAGAAAGCCGCCCGCGCCGAGCAGCGCGAGGATCAGCACCGCGGCGAGGATCCCGCCGACCGGGCTCTTTTTCTTTTTCTGATGGCCGCCGTGCTTTGCGCTCATAGGTCCCGTTTCTCCTTGTGTAAAAAAGATCGCTCAGAAGTCCGCGTTGCCGGTCGTGCGGGGGTGCAGCTCGACGTCGCGGATGTTGGACACGCCCGTGAGGTACATGACCATGCGCTCGAAGCCCAGGCCGTAGCCCGCGTGGCGGCAGCTGCCGTAGCGGCGCAGGTCGAGGTACCACCAGTAGTCCTCTTTGTTCAGGCCCAGCTCGTCCATTCTCGCCTCAAGCAGATCCAGCCGCTCTTCTCTCTGGCTGCCGCCGATGATCTCGCCGATGCCGGGAACCAGGCAGTCCGCCGCTGCGACGGTTTTTCCGTCATCGTTCAGGCGCATATAGAAGGCTTTAATCCCCTTCGGATAATCCGTGACAAAGATCGGCTTCTTGAAGACCTCCTCCGTCAGATATCGCTCGTGCTCCGTCTGCAGGTCAATGCCCCACTGCACCGGATAATCGAACTTCTTTCCGCTCT
>JBGUZD010000004.1:0-7577 GCA_045222695.1 Candidatus Limivicinus sp. | reverse complement strand
ATACTGCAGGTCGACCTGGTAGCCGGCCTTCTCGAGCATGGCCTTCATGTTCTCGCCGTCCTGGTTCCAGCGCTGCAGGTCCTTCGTCGGCATCGCGACGCCGACCAGATCACCGCTCGAAGCGGCGGGGGCGGCGGCCTGGCCGCAGGCGGCCAGCGCAAAGATCATGCAGAGTGCCAGAAGCATTGCAAGAATTTTTTTCATTGGGATCCTCCTTTTTCATTTTGAATGCGAATCTGAAGCTTTTTCAAGGCTTCTATAAGGCGATTTTACAAATGTTTCGTACATATGTCAATAAGATTTCAACATTTTTTATTTTGTTTGTTTGGTTTGCCATGTTTCTCTTTGTGGAAATGTGCAAAATGTCAAAAAACTCTTTTATGATATATAAACAAACTTTCCGAAACTTTCCTTTTTTCGATTGACTCGGCCGAAAAAACTGTTACAATAGCGGCAGAAGGGATCCGAAGGGAGGGCGATGAGATGCCGCAGAGCGAGGGAAAGGGGCGCAATACGCTGTCTGCCCGCAGCCGTATCTATCGTTTTTTGTGCGAGTCGAGAGAATTCTGCTCCAAACAGGTGCTGGCCTCCAGCTGCGGCGTAAGCATGCCCACTCTCTATCAGAATCTGGGCGATCTGATGGCCGACGGGCTGGTCCGCTACACGGGCGAAAACCAGTTCACCGGCGGCCGCCGCGCGCAGGGTCTGGACATCATCCCGGAAGCGCGCGTCTCGCTGGGCGTCTCCGTGACGGAGCACAATCTGCGCATCGTCGCGGCCGATCTGCGGCTGCGCGAGCTCGCCTACCGCTCGCTGCCCGTCGGGCTGCTCTCCCGCAGCCCGGACGCCGCCGCCTTCGCGCGCACGATCGAGGACTTCATCGACGAGTTCTCCATCGACCGCAGAAGGCTGCTGGGCGTCGGCGTTGCGATCCCGGGGCTGCTCACGGCCGACCACACGCGTCTGCTCATCGCGCCGACGCTGAACCAGCGCGACATCCCGCTGGGCGATCTGATCCGCTCGCTACCCTACCCCGTCCGCTTTGAAAACGACGGCTCCGCCAGCGGGCACGCGGAGTGCTTCGTGCGCGGCGGGCGAGGAAATCTGGCCTATCTGTCACTGGAAAACGGCGTGGGCGGGGCCGTGCTGATGAACGGCGAGCTCTGCGCCGGCGACAACTCCCGCAGCGGCGAGTTCGGTCACATCTGCGTTGAGCCGGGGGGGCTGCCCTGCTCCTGCGGCAAAAGCGGCTGTCTGGAGGCCTACTGCTCCGCGCTGCGGATCGAGGAGCGCTTCGACGTTCCGCTGGAGGATTTCTTCCGCGGCGTGGAGGAGCATCGGCCGGAATACGAGGCCCTGCTTTACGATATGCTGCGCCATCTCGCCGTCGCGATCAACAGCATCCGCATGACGCTCGACTGCGAGATCGTGATCGGAGGCTTTCTTTCGGAATACCTCCACCCCTATCTGGGGGCGCTGCGCGGCTATGTGCAGGCGCTCGACGCCTTTTCGGGGAACGCCGACTACGTGCAGCTGAGCCGTGTGCCGCGGCATATCACGCCGCTCGGCGCGGCGCTGTATTTCATACGGGAGTTCATAGAAAGCGTCTGAAAAAAGGACCAGGCCCGGCCGGGCCTGGTCCTTTTTGATTGTTAGAATAAATGGGGCTCTCCGCCCCCTCTCTTCGCTCTCCCCTTGCGCGTCCGATGGTCTCCGCAAGGCTTTGTCTGCGTACTGACAGGCACGGCCGGGCAGCGCCCGGCCGTGCCTGGTTTGTTGAGCTTATACTTTTTCTCCGCCGATGTAGACCGCGCGCAGCTCGAGGTCTTCGCCGCAGACGACGAAGTCCGCGAGCTTTCCTGTTTCGATCGAGCCGATCTCGCTCTCGCGTCCGATCTCCCGCGCAGGGCGGATCGTCGCGGCAAGGATCGCCTCCTCCTTCGGGATCCCGAAGGCGACGGCGTTGCGCATATCCGCGTACAGGTCGCTGGCCGCGCCGGCGATCGTGCCGTCCGCGAGCCGGGCGACGCCGCCCGAGAGGAAGACCTGCTGGCCGCCGAGCTCGTACTCCCCGTCCGGCATGCCGCAGCAGCGCAGCGAGTCGGAGATCAGGCAGATCCGTCCGGGGAAGAGCCGGAAGGCCATGCGCACGGCGCTGGGGTGGACGTGCAGGCCGTCGCAGATCAGCTCCGCCGCGACGTCCCCGCGCTCCGAGGCCGCGCCGATCGGGCCGGGCTTGCGGTGGTGGATGCCCGGCATGGCGTTGAAGGTGTGCGTGAGGTGGCTCGCGCCCGCCTCGAAGACGGCCTTCGCCTCCTCATAGCTCGCGTCCGTGTGCGCGACGGAGACCGTGCAGAGCGCCTTCGCCTTTTGCGTGAAGACCGCCGCGCCCTCGAGCTCCGGGGCGAGATCGACGATGCGCACAAGGCCGCCGCAGCCCTCATACAGCTTCCGGAAGCCCTCGAAGTCCGGCCCTTTCAGGTACGCGCCGTTCTGCGCGCCCTTTTTCTTTTCGGAGAAGAAGGGGCCCTCCATATGGACGCCCATGACGCGCGCGCAGCTCTCGGGTCTGTTGTCGTACAGATCCGCGGCCGTCGCGAAGGCGGCTTCGAGCGTCTCGTAGGGCAGCGTCATCGAGGTGGGGGCGAAGCTCGTCACGCCGCGCCCGGCCAGATGCGCGGCCATGCGGCGCAGGCCCTCCGCGTCGCCGTCGGAGAAATCCGCGCCCATCGCGCCGTGCGTATGGATATCGACCAGCCCGGGGATGACGCAGGCTCCGCAGAGATCGACCTCGCCGTCGCGCTCGTCGGTGAAGACGGCGGCAAAGCGCCCGTCCTCCACGTCAAAGCCGCCGCGGACAAAGCCCTTGTCGGGCAGGAAAACAAAAGCGTTGCAATAGCGCATCTCAGACCTCCGGCAGACTGGCCGCGGCGATGCTCTGGCCCACGCGGCGGGCCTTCTCGTCGGGCAGCATGACCGTCACCTTTTCCGCAAGCTCCGGGTACTCTTCGCGCAGGACGCGGTTGCACTCCTCGATCAGCAGGTCGCCGCCGACGCCCGAGGCCACGCGGCCGAGCACCAGCAGGTAGCGCAGATCGTAGAACGAGGCGTAGAGCGAAAGCGTATGGCCCAGGTAGCTGCCGATCGTCACGAAGATCTGCCGCGCGCCCTCGTGGCCCTCCTCCGCGAGCTTCTGCACGGCCTTGAGCTTTTCGGCCAGGCTCAGTTCGTCGGGCAGGGCGATGCTCACGCGCGGGGCGAGACGGATGACGGCGTCCTGCGAGAAGTACTTGCAGCCCACGCCGAAGTCGTGCGACCATTCGTCCTGCGGGGCGTCCGGCTGCAGGTCGACGGGGGCGAAGGCCAGCTCGTTGAACCAGCCGAGGATCTTGCCGTCCGGCGTGACGTAGCCGGCGGCCTCGCTCGTGCCCATCGCGATGCCCATCACCGCGCCGGAGCCCAGGCTCATCGCGCCGGCGAGCGCGGTCACGTCGCCGTCGTTGGCCACGACGATCGGCACGTCGCCGATCTCCTTCGCCGCGCGGTCATAGACCGTCTTGACTTCCTCGCGCCGCTCGCGCGGGACCTTGATGAAGAGCGAGGAGACCATCGGCGCGTTGCCTACGAAGGTGCCCGCGGAGGACACGCCGATCGCGTCCACGCGCGGCATCTTCGAGGCCGCGGTCTTGAAGGCCTCGACGATCCCGTTGTACTGGTAGCTCGGGTCCGCGCTCTGCTTGGGGAACCAGACGACCTCCTCGGAATAGACGCTCACGCCGTCGATCACGGCGCTGACCTTGCGGTCCGAGCCGCCGGCGTCGAAGCCGATGCGGCAGCCCTCGAGGTGGCCGCCGATGGACTTGGCCTGCTCGTTGGCCTGCGGGAAATCCTTCTCGGCGCAGATCACGAGCTCGAAGCTCTTCTCGAAGATGTCGTAGGCAAAGTGAAAGTCAAAATCCCGCTCGCCGCCGTCGCGGTAGACGTCCCTGAGCTTCTCCGCCGTCTCGGCGCAACCGCAGATCGTCACGCGCCAGCCGCCGACGCTCCAGAGCAGGAACTTGACGTAGCGCTCCATGTAGCGCAGATTGGCCTCGGCGAAGTCCTCGCCGCGCAGGAAGGACGAGAAGACCGACACATGGCCGTTGTCGCGCTCGAGCGCGACCTTGAAGGGACGGTCCGCGCCCGCAAGGAAAGCCCCGGCCCACACGCCGAAGGGGATGAAGCTCCCGTCGAGCAGCGGCTTGTTCCGGTAATCGAACGAAATACCCAGATAGTTCATGTTTATGACCTCGCATCCATATGATCTATGATTTCATGCTAACATAAACGGCCTGTGAAAAACAGGCCGTTTTTTGTTTTTTTCTGCCTTTAACGGAACTTCTCCACCAGCGCGCCGATCTCGGCGGCGAGCTCCTTCACCGTCGTCATGTCCTCCGGCTGCAGGTCGAAGAGCGGCGCGCGCACGCCGCCGATGTCCGGGCCGCCCTGCTCGCGCAGGACGCCCTTGATCACGGCGTACATATTGCCGCGGCAGGAGCACATCTTGTATATCGCGTGGCAGCAGGCGTCCTGGATCTCGCGGGCCTCGGCGATCTTCCCCTCGTGGAAGAGGCGGTAGATCGCAAGGTAGAGCTCCGGCATCGCGGCGTAGGTGCCTCCGATGCCGCCGATCGCCCCGGCCGCGAGACCGGAGAGCAGCTGCTCGTCCGGGCCGTTGAAGACGATGGCCCCCTCGTCGCGCCACATCTCAATGTCCTGCACGGGCATGGAGGAGTTCTTCACGCCGATGACGCGCGGGTTCTTCAGCATCTCGCGCAGCAGCGCCGAAGAGAGCGCCACGCCCGCGAGCTGCGGGATGTTGTAGATGATGAAGTCCGTGTTCGGCGCGGCGTCGGAGATGTCGTTCCAGTACTTCGCGATGGCGTAGGGCGGCAGGTGGAAGTAGATCGGCGGGATGGCCGCGATCGCGTCGACGCCCAGGCTCTCCGCATGTGCGGCGAGCGCGCGGCTGTCGGCGGTGTTGTTGCAGGCCACGTGCGCGATGATGACGATCCTTCCCTTTGCGACGGCCATCACGTTCTCGAGCAGGAGCTTGCGCTCCTCCACGGACTGGTAGATGCACTCGCCCGAGGAGCCGCCGACGTACAGGCCGGTGACGCCCTTGTCGATGAGGTACTGCGTAAAGGCCCGCACGCGGGCGGGTGAGACGGCGCCGCTCTCGTCGTAGCAGGCGTAGAAGGCAGGGAAAATACCCTGATACTTTTTCAGATCTTTCATGCAGATCTCCTTTATAAAAGGACTTTGAATACGACGCGGGAGATACTCTCTTCCTCCTCGACAGCCATGCCCGGACGGTGCGCGTCGCCGGGGAAGAGCACGAGGAAGCGCCCGGGGCAGAGCAGAACGCTTTGTTCGGCCCTGGCGCTGCCGCCCCAGTAGTCGCCCTGCTGTACCTGCAGCGCGACCGCCTCCGGAGAGGCGATGTCGACCCGCTCGCGTCCCTCAACGGTCACGAACACGTCGAGATAGCGGCGGTGATACTCGAACAGACGGCTCTCATCCCGCGTGGTGGAGACGTCGAAGCGCGTGACGAAGAGCTTTTCTCCGTCGAGCTCCACCCGCTCGGGGCCGAGGGAGGAGAGAAAATCCGGCGTGAGCAGCCCGATCACGCGATCGAGCCGCGGATGGAGGCCCCGGTAGGACGGAGCCTCCGTCAGAGTGGCGTAGATCATGCGCTTATCCCTTCACCGCGCCCATCGTGATGCCCTTGGTGAAATACTTCTGGAAGATCAGGAACACGACGATGATCGGGACCGCGGCCAGCGCCGCGCCGGCCATGATCAGGCCGTAGTCCGTCGAGTTCTCGGCCTGCATGGTCGCGATGCCGAGAGAGATCGTCAGATTGCTGCTGGACGTGAGCATGATCAGCTGCATGAAGTAGTCGTTCCAGGAATTGATGAAGGTGAAGATCGCCAGCGCCCCGACGCCCGGCTTGATCATGGGATAGACGATGTTCGTAAAGGTCATGATCTCGCCCGCGCCGTCGATGCGCGCGGCCTCGAGCATCTCCCCGGGGATGCCCTCGGAGAACTGCTTCATCAGGAACACGCCGAAGGGCCAGCCGACCGTCGGGAAGATGACGGCCCAGATGTTGTCGTAGAGGCCCAGCGCGCTCATCTCACGGATCAGGGGGATGAGGATGACCTGCTTGGGCAGGGCCATCGCCGCAACGATCAGCGAGAAGAGGATGAAGCGGCCGGTAAAGCGCTTCTTGGCCAGGGCGTAGCCCGCCATCGCGGCGGTGAGGCAGGTCAGCAGCATGGCCATGACCGCCATGAACACCGTGTTGACCAGCCAGCGGATCGCGCCGGGCACGGTCGGTCCCGTCAGGGAGCCGAGCTGGAACAGGGGCGCGCTGCGCCGGGAAAAGAGCACCTGGAAGTTGCGGAGCGTGAATTCCTCGGGGAACCACTGCGGAGTCGGGGAGTTGATCGCGGCCGGCGGCTTGAGCGCGCCGGTGAGGATCCAGTACAGCGGGAAGAGGAACAGCAGAGCCAGGATGATCAGCACGGTGATGCTGAAAATGCGATAGGCGGGGGAGCTTCCGTTATTCTTACTCATGTGTTCCACCCCCTTATTCTTCTCTGGCCAGCCGGAACTGGACCGCCGAGAGCGCCGCGATGAAGATGGCGAGGATGACGCCCATCGCGTTGCCGTAGCCGAAGCGGTACAGCTTGAAGGCCGTGTAGTAGATGTAGTACATGACCGTCTCGGTGGCGTAGTTCGGTCCGCCGGAGGTCAGCAGCTGGATCAGCGCGAAGCACTGGAAGGAGTTGATCGTGGTGATGATCAGGATGTAGAGCGTGGTGGGCATGATCTGCGGCCACTTGATGCGCCAGAACACCTGGGTGTTGGTGGCGCCGTCCACCTCCGCCGCCTCGACGAGGGACTGGTCCACGTTGCTCAGCGCCGAGACGTACAGCACGATCGGCTGGCCCACCGAGGTGGTCAGCAGGATGATGATGATACAGGCCAGGGCGTACTTCGGGTCGCCCAGCCAGTTGATATTCTTTTCAATGATACCGGCGCCCTTGAGCAGGTAGTTGAAAATGCCGTAGTAGTTGTTGTACATCCATTTCCAGACCACCGTGACCGCCACGGAGCCGGTGACGACGGGCAGATAGAAGACCACGCGGAAAAAGCTCAGCGCGCCTTCGTTCATGCGATAGATCGCCGAGGCGACCCACAGCGAGAAAATGCAGACGACCGGGACGCTGACCACCACGATGATGATCGTGTTGACGAGCGCCTTGAGGAAAACCGGATCCTGCCAGAGTTCTTTGTAGTTGGCCAGCCCGATAAAGGTGTCGGCCGTGTTGGAGTTCATGTTGGCATCCGTGAAGCTGGTCCAGATGCACATGGCCATGGGGTAGATGACGAAGCCGAAGAAGAAGACAAGGCTCGGCAGCAGGAACAGATAGCCGCTGACGTTCTCCTGTCGGCGGAGACGGGGGCTCATGGTTTTGGTCAAGGTGCAGCACCTCTCTTAGCAAAAGTTGGGCAGAAAAGCGCACCCC
>JBGUZD010000003.1:0-4075 GCA_045222695.1 Candidatus Limivicinus sp. | reverse complement strand
CCGCGCCGCCCCGCGGCGGCGCGAGGGCGAGGGCCTGTGCGCGCTGCTCGCGCGCGCCCTGCCCGGACGGGCGGGGCGCATGGCGCTCGGCGTGCTGTGCCTGTGGCTGCTCGCCTACGCGGGCTTCGTGCTGCGCTCCGGGGCGGACCGCTTCATCGTCGCGGTCTATCCGGGCGCGCCTCCCGCCTTCTTCGTGCTGACGATGGCCGCCGCGGCCCTCGCCGCGGCCTTCGCGCCGTATCGGGACGCCTGCCGCACCGCCAAGCTGGTCTTTCCCGCCGTGGGCGGGGTGCTCGCGCTCGTGCTCGCCTTCTCGCTGGGCAAGGTTCGCGCGGACAATCTGCTGCCGCTGCGGCCGGAGAGCCTTTCCGGCCTGCTGCGCGGCGCGCTGCCGGGCGTCGACGTGCTCGTGTGGACGCTCTTCGCCCCGCTCTTCGCGCTCGGCGAGGTGAAAAAGGGCTCCTGCTCCTTTTGGCGGCTGCTCGCCGCGCTCGCGGCGTTCTGCGTGCTGCTCGCGCTGATGAGCCTCGCCGTCGTCGGCAGCTTCGGCGCGGCGCTGTCCTCCTCGCTGAGCTGGCCCTTCTTTTCCCTGGTGCGCAACCTCGTCTTTTTCCGCAGCATCGAGCGCGCGGAGGCGCTGGTCGTTGCGCTGTGGGTCTTTCCGGACTTTCTGATCGTCTCTCTTTTCCTGCGCGCGGCATGCGAGGCCCTTTCCCTGTCCTTCGGGCGGCGGCTGCGCCCCCTTGCGGAGAGACGATACGCCCTGCCGCTCTGCGCCGCGGCGGCCTCCGCCTTCGCGCTGCTCGCCGCGCCGGACGCGGCGGCGCTCGCCCTGCTCTCGCGGACGCTCATCCCGGCGGCCAACCTGTTCTTTTCCCTCGTCTTCCTCCCCGTCGTCGTCCTGACGGGCAAGGCGAAGGGGCGCATATAAAGAAAAATCCCTCCCCGGTCGGGGAGGGATTTTCGATATGTCTTTTTCTTACTTCAGATACTCCGTCAGGTCGAGCGCGAAGCCCTCGGCCGGGGTGAACACGCTCTGCTCGATGCGGCTGCTCATCATGGCGTTGAACTGCTCGTTGGCGTAGACGGCGCGCGCGTCGAGCGGCGTGCCGGCCTGGGAGTAATCCATCGTCATCTGCGCGCTCAGCGGCAGGCGCATGATGACGTGGTAGCCGTAGGCGGAGAGAATGGGCTCGGATACCTCGTATTCCTCCAGCGCCTTCGTGCCCTCCTCAAATTCGGTCACCATCGTGCCGGGGGTGAAGAGATAGCCGTCGGGATAGGCGGTCTTGCCCGTGTCCTCGCAGTACTGCTCCTTGAGCTCGGCGAAGCGGGCGACGCGCGCGTCGACGTCCTCGATCGACCGCAGCTCCTCCGAGACGGCCTCGGCCTGCTGCAGCTTCTGCGCGACGGTCGCCTCGTCCAGGGGCTCCATCGTGTTGGTGTCGATCGTCATAAAGAGGATGTGCGAGGCGCCGAGATAGTCGTTCTCCTCGAGGTAGCCGATCGCGGTCTCCTCGGGGACCTTTTCGCCGTTCTCGCCGTAAAGGGCGTCAAAGCTGTTCTGGAACAGGTAGTTGGCGCGGCTGATGCGGTCGTACATGGCGCGGGAGACGTGCTCCTGCTCGAGTCTGGCGTTGAAGTCCTCCTCGCTCGCGCCCTCGCCGCAGGCGCTTTCGATCGTCCGGAGCAGCTCCTCGGCGAGCGCGGCCTCGTTTTCTTCGGTGAGCGTCACGCCGTTCTCCTCGGCGACCGCCTCGACGGCGCACAGCTGCGCGGCGCTCTGCTGCGCCAGCTCCACGACGTACTCGGCGAGCGTCTGATCGCTGTCGGCGCTGAGCTTGTCGGTCCAGTCAAGGCTCTGGCCGTACATGGCGAGCGTCTGGATATACTGCTCGGCCTGGATGCCGACGTCATGCAGCCAGTAGAAAAACTCGTCCCAGCTCACGTCGCGGCCGTTCACGCTGCCGACGATCTCGTCGGGCGCGTGCAGCGCGCGGATCGCCCCGTAGTCGAGACTGCGGACGGCGGACGGCTCGCTCCCGGCGCTTTCGTCGGGCGCGGTCTCCGCGGCCGGGTCGGCCGTTTCGGTCTCGGCCTGTGCGGCGGGGACGTTTTCCGGGTCGTAGAGGGCGACCGGCTCGCCCGAGCCCTTCGCGCCGTTTTTCGAGACGGCGTAGCCGATGACGCAGCCCAGCAGCAGGCAGACGGCAAGCAGGATGAGGATGAATTTTTTCATGTCTTTGGCGTCCTTTCGGATCTGTTTTCTTCTGGCACTATACCCCTTTTGCGCCGCATGGGCAAGAGGGGGCCGCGATTATTTGCTTTTTATTCACCTTTTTCCCCCGCCCAGTCGCGCACGAAGGCGCGCGCCTCGTCGAGGACGCGGTTCTTCGCGCGGATCTTCAGGCTCAGCCGGGGCTTCGAGCCGGCCTCGACGCGCAGCCTGCCGCGGTATTCCTCGCGGGCGTAGAGCGCCGAGACCTTCTCCATATCGAAGTCGCGGACCGTGAAGCGGATCATGCCCTGCTTCTGGGAGATATCGGTGACACCCGCCTGCCCCGCCTCGCCGCGCAGCAGCGCGATGTGGATCAGGGAATTGACGCTCGGCGGCGGGTCGCCGAAGCGGTCGATCAGCTCGTCGGTGAGGTCGTCGGCCTCCTCCTCCGTGCGGATGAGGGCGATGCGGCGGTAGAGGTCCATGCGCTGCTCGCTCGAGGGGACGTAGCGATCGGGGATCGCCGCAGCGACGGCGAGATCGGCCGAGCACTCGGCCCGCTGCGGGGCGGGCAGGCCCTTCGCCTCCAGCACGGCCTCCGAGAGCAGCTTCATATACATGTCGTAGCCCACGTCCACCATGTGGCCGGACTGCTCGGCGCCGAGCAGATTGCCCACGCCGCGGATCTCCAGGTCGCGCATCGCGATCTTGATGCCGGAGCCGAAGGCCGCGTAGTCGCGGATCGCCCGGAGGCGCTTTTCGGCGATCTCGGTGAGCACCTTGTCGCGCCGGAAGGTCAGATAGGCCGAGGCGCGCCGCGTCGAGCGGCCCACGCGCCCGCGGATCTGGTGGAGCTGGGCCAGACCAAGCCGGTCCGCATCCTCGATAATGAGGGTATTGACGTTGGGAATGTCAATGCCCGTTTCGATGATGGTGGTGCATACCAGCACCTGCACCTGGCCGGAGGAGACCTTGTCCATGACGGCGTTGAGGCCGGCCTCGTCCATTTTCCCGTGGGCCACCGCCACGCTGGCCCCCTCCACCATCTGGGCGATGCGTCCGGCGCAGCGGTCGATGGTCTCCACCCGGTTGTGGAGATAGTAGACCTGGCCGCCCCGGCTCAGCTCCCGGCGGATGGCGTCGGCCAGCACGCCCCAGTCGTGCTCCAGCACGTAGGTCTGCACGGGGTGCCGCCCGGAGGGCGGCTCCTCGATGGTAGACATGTCCCGAATGCCCGCCAGGGCCATGTTCAGGGTGCGGGGGATGGGGGTGGCGGAGAGGGTGAGGCAGTCCACCCCTTTGCTCATCTCCTTCAGCCGCTCCTTGTGGGTGACGCCGAAGCGCTGCTCCTCGTCCACCACCAGCAGCCCCAGGTCCTTGAATACCACGTCCTTCTGCAAAAGGCGGTGGGTGCCGATGACGATGTCGGCGCTGCCGTCCTTCACCATCCGCAGGGCCTCCTTGATCTGGGCCTGGGAGCGGAAGCGGCTCAGCACCTCGATATGCACCGGCAGCCCGGCAAAGCGCTTCATGGCGGTGACGTAGTGCTGCTGGGCGAGCACCGTGGTGGGCACCAGAATGGCGGCCTGTTTTCCGTCCATAACGCATTTCATCACCGCCCGGAGGGCCACCTCCGTCTTGCCGAAACCCACGTCCCCGCAGAGGAGCCGGTCCATGGGGATGGGCTTTTCCATGTCCGTTTTTATCTCCTGGATGGCCCGGAGCTGGTCGTCGGTCTCCGCGTATTCGAAGCGTTCCTCGAATTCCTGCTGCCAGACCGTGTCGGGACCGAAGGCGTAGCCGGGCCGCCTCGCCCGCTCCGCGTAGAGCTGGATGAGTCCGGCGGCCAGGTCCTGG
>JBGUZD010000002.1:0-8029 GCA_045222695.1 Candidatus Limivicinus sp. | reverse complement strand
GCCCTTGTAGCCCTCGTCACGCAGCTGCTGGATCGTGACGTCCTTGCCGACCTCGGTGTTCATGCGGAATTTGACGCCCATCTTCTCAAGGACTTCGATCTCGCCCTTGAGAGCGCTGCGGTCAAGACGGTAGCTGGGGATACCCATGACCAGCATGCCGCCCGGGGCGGGATTGCGGTCGAACACCGTGACGTTGACGTAGCCCATGCGGGCGAGGTAATAGGCGCAGCTCAGGCCGGCGGGGCCGGCGCCGATGATGGCGACCTTCTGCTCGTAGGGGATGTCGACGGGGCGGCGGTAGAGAGGCTCGGGAATGTAGCGCTCGTCGCTCTTGAGGTCCTGCTCGGCGATGAACTTCTTGATCTCGTCGATGGCGACGGCCTTGTCGAGAGAGCCGCGGGTGCAGGCGTCCTCGCAGCGGCGGTTGCAGACGTAGCCGCAGACGGAGGGGAAGGGGTTGTCCTGCTTGATGAGCTTGAGCGCGTCGAGATAACGGCCTTCCTTGGCCAGCTTGATGTAGCCCTGGATCGCGATGTGCGCGGGGCAGGCGGTCTTGCAGGGAGCGGTGCCGGACTCGTGGCAGTTCTTGCGGTTGTCAAAAACGTAGTTCGGGTTCCACTTGTCCTTGCCCCACTTCAGGCCGGAGGGCAGCTCCTGCTGCGGGTATTTGACGTCGCCGTCCTTGGTGCAGAGCTTCTGGCCGAGCTTGACGGCGCC
This sequence comes from Candidatus Limivicinus sp., assembly GCA_045222695.1. Taxonomy (GTDB): domain Bacteria; phylum Bacillota; class Clostridia; order Oscillospirales; family Oscillospiraceae; genus Limivicinus. Next base: position 7,312 of record JBGUZD010000002.1, on the reverse strand, counting down.
GGCCGGGCAGACCTCGACGCACTTGCCGCAGGCGACGCAGTTCTCTTTGTCGACGTGGGCGCGGTAGGCAGAGGCGGAGAGGTTGGGCGTGTTGAAGTACTGGCTGGTGCGCAGCGCGAAGCAGACGCCGATGTCGCAGTTGCACAGGCCGAAGATCTTGTCCTCGCCGTCGATGTTCGTAGTCTGGTGGACGTAGCCGTTCTCCTCGGCGCGCTTGCAGATCTGCAGAGCCTCTTCCTTGGTGATCGGACGTCCCTTGCCGGTCTCGACCAGGTAATCGGCAAAGTCGCCCAGGCCGATGCAGCAGTCGTCCTGGATCTCGCCCGATCCCTGATTGTACAGGCGGCGGGCGTTGCGGCAGGAGCAGTAGCCGACGGAGAGATGACCGTCGTACTTATCGAGCCAGTGGGAGACGTGCTCGATATCCAGAGACTCGTTTTTCGCGGGAATGGCTTTCTCCACGGGCAGGACGTGCATGCCGATGCCGTCGCCGCCGGGAGGGATCAGGTGGGTCTTGCCTTCGAGGGGCAGGAAGGTCATCTTGTCGAAAGCATCCGCCAGCTCGGGATACTTTTCGACCTGCCAGAGGACCATGTTCGTCATCTCGGCGATGCCGGGAACGAAAAGCTGGACGTACCACTGCTTCTCGTGCTTCTCGTTCTCCCAGTTGTACTCGACGATGCCGTGCATGGCGGCGTCGGTCAGCAGCTCGACGACGCGCTCTTCGGATTTGCCGGTGAGCTTGGCGATCTCTGCGGTGGTCTTGGGCTTGCGCAGGCCCATTTTGAGCATGATTTCGGCGATCTCGTCATTGGAGCAGGCACGGTCCAGGATCGTGTATTCCGGATCGTTCTCCGTCAGACGCTTGAGGCCGAGTTTGTAGGGGATGCGGTCCGTGATCATTTTGCCGAGATCAAACAGAATCTCTCTTGCCATATGGATCTCCTCTCAAAACTATATTTACCCTCTTTGGAATATCGGTGAGCATTCCAATACATATTAATCTTAACATACGGCCGTTGAAAAGTCACGAAAAATAATTGTGCAGCACAGCGAAAAAACGCTGTGCTGCACAAAAAACCTTAAAGTGTTCAGACACTTTCCTCCGGGAGTTTGCAGACGTCGATCCACTCGAGCGCGTTGGAGTAGCGGTAGAGCTCGTCAAGATTGAGTTCGATGGCGCTGCTGGCGCTGCCCACGGCGGGGAAGACGGTGTGGAAGCGTTTCATGCTCACATCGAGATAGACGGGGATGGACGGATCGATCCCGAAGGGGCAGACGCCGCCGACCGGGTGGCCGACCAGTTCAAGCACTTCGTCGGCGGAGAGCATCTTCGCCTTCATATGGAACTTGTCCTTGAACTTGTGGTTGTCGATGCGCGCGTCGCCGGCGGCGAGGATCAGCATACAGCCCTCCGGCGTTTTGAACGAGAGGGTCTTGGCGATGCGGGCGCCTTCGACGCCGAGGGCCTGCGCGGCCAGCTCGACCGTGGCGGAGGAGACGGTGAATTCAATGACGCGGTCTTCGATCCCGAGGGAGCGGAAGTAAGCGCGTCCTTTCTCTATGGACATGGGTTACCTCTTAAAACGTGATATGGAGCAGGTCGACAAAGACCTTGGCGGGGAATTGCTGAGTCTTGCGCAGGAACTTGTTGTAGTCGCGGATCGCGTCGTCCACGTCGTCTGTGTCGTCAAATTTGCGGCCGGCCGACAATTCGTCGAAGGAAGCGATGAGACCGCGATAATCGCCTGTGGCCAAGGCGTCCCGCGCGCGGCTTTTCAGCTCGTCGATCCGGTTGTCTTCGGCGTATTCGAGTATTTCGTCGTACAGGTTGTCGCAGATTTTGTCATAGCGCTTCTCCATCTTCACTTTGACGCTCAGACAGGTGGAGCAGAAGATGAGCAAAAGGCAGAAGACGACCGCAAAGACAGGGTTTTTGAAAAGCTTCATCTGAGGATCAGCCCTTCATTTCAAGCAGCTTCTGCTTGAGCTGGCCCTCGATGCGGCCAAGCTCTTCCTCCGCCTGACGGCGCTGCGCACGGCCCTCGTCCTGGATCTTGCGCACCTCGTCGAGGGTGGCGATGAGCTCGAGATTGGTCTTCTTGAGCGTCTCGATATCGACGATGCCGCGCTCGGACTCTCTGGCGACGTTCACGCTGCCCTGGTGAAGCTTTTTGGCGTTGCTCTCGAGAAGCTTGTTGGTCACGTCGGTCACCTCGCGCTGGGCCTTCATGGCCTCTTCGGAATGATACATCGACAGGCCGAGGACCATCTGGCTCTTCCAAAGGGGGATGGTGTTGTTGATGGAGGAGCGGATCTTCTCGGACATGAGGGTGTCGTTGTTCTGGATCAGGCGGATCTGCGGAGACATCTGCAGGGAGATCGTGCGCGTCAGCTCAAGGTCGTGGATCTTCTTCTCGAAGCGGCCGATCATGTTGGCAAAGTCGTTCGCGGCCTGCGCGTCCTCGGGGAGACCGGATTCCTGCGCCTTCTTCTGCATCGCGGGAAGCTCAACATCGCGAAGCTCCTGAATGCGAAGCTTGCCGGCGATGATATACATCGTCAGTTCTTTCATATACTCCTGGTTCTTCTCGTACATGCGGTCCATCAGGCTGATGTCCTTTAGAAGGGTCACTTCATGACGCTCCAGTTCCTCGACGATCTTGTCGACATTGACCTCGGCCTTGTCATACTGAGCCATAACGGAAGCGATGTCCTGTCTCGTTTTGTTGAAAAGACCGCGGAGTCCCTTTCTCTGCTCGGGATCAAAATTCAGCCCCTTGAGCTCGACGACCAGGTCGCTGAGCATATTGCCCACTTCGCCCAGATCCTTGGTGCGGACGGCGTTGAGGGCGGAGTCAGAAAATTCGGAGATGTTCTTCTGCGCGTTGCTGCCGTAGTTGAGGACCTGTTCGGTGTTGAGGATGTCGATCTTCTTGGAGAATTCCGTGACGGCGGCCTGCTCGGCGGGGGTGAGCTTGCTGAGCTCCAGACGCTCGATGGGGATATCCTCGACCTTTTCCTCTTCCTTTTTCTCTTCTTCGGCGACGGCGGCGACTGCCTGGGCGTTCGGCTCAAGCGTCAGGCTGGGGATGTAGCTTTTTTCTTCTTCGCTCATGTTTTCCGTTCCTTTCTGTTATTGCGGCATCTGCTGGAGCTGTCCCTGCCCCTGCGCCTGCTGCTCACGCTGTTTTTTCTTTGCCTGTGCGTAAAGGTCGTTTTCATCGTCTCCGGCGAGACCTTCGCGCGCAAGCATGGTGTTCATGACTTCAATATCCGTCTCGATGTCGAGCGCCTGGTTTTCAAACAGGGAGTCGAGACGTTTTTTGTACGCCTCGATCGCGGCGTCGAGCATCTCGTTGATATTCTTCATGCTGCGGTCGAGGTTTTCACCCTCGATGCCGAGCGCGCTCATCCTGTCGTAGGAGTTGAGGAGCTTGAGCGTGGTCGGCAGATAGTAGTTCATGAATTTTTTGATCTGCGGGATGTCCTTCGGATCGTCGATCGCATCCTGGGTGATCTTGTCGGTGATGCGCATGATCTCGTTGATCTTGCCGCGGACCTCCGGGTCCTTGATCGACATGTAAAGACGGCCCATTTCGCTCAGCGCGCGGTTGCCTTCCTCGAGGATGGGATCGACCTCCGGACCGTAGCTCTTCTTTTTCGGATGCTTCGCCGCTTCCGCTGCGGCTTTTGCCGCGGCGGCTTCGGCGGCCTCTTTTTCTTTCTTCATGGCGCGTTTGGCCGACGCTTTTCCGGCGATAAAGGCGCCGAGGGAGCACAGTCCCAGCGTCAGCAGAATGCCCCAAAGCTCATACAGAGGGAACGCCACGGACGAAAAAAGCCATATGATCGCGAAAACATACAGCGGAGCAAGAGACCGTCCGCCCCTTCTATTGTTGCCCAATTCCGTAACCCTCCGTGTCAAATCTTTCAATATATTTTAGTACTAAAACCCGCCTGCGTCAAGAGAAAAGCCGCCGCGCGGCATGAACGCAGGATGAAGTGCGGATGAACAAAAAATGAATTCTTCTCCCCGGAAGGGTCAGAAGGCCGAATACCGCCGTTTTTCGGGCATTTTCACTATTGCCGTAAAACTGTTCAAGTGATAAAATACAACATTGTAATGAGGCTTCGATCCGCACGTCAGGCGGGATCAAAAGGAGAACTGTCATGATCAAAGTCGCACCTTCGATCTTATCTGCGGATTTTTCCAAGCTGGGCGCAGAGGTGGATGACATCCGCCTCGGCGGCGCCGATTACGTGCATTTCGACGTGATGGACGGACGCTTCGTTCCCAACATTTCCATCGGGATCCCCGTGCTGAAGTCGCTCCGCAAAGCAACGGAAATGTTCATTGACGCGCATCTGATGATCCTTGAGCCGATCCGCTATGCCGAGGCCTTCTGCAGGGCGGGCGCCGACCTGGTGAATGTTCACGTCGAGGCGGACAGCGAGGAGAATATTCTTGCGGCAATCGACACGATCAGAGCTCTCGGGAAAAAGGCAGGCATCACGCTCAAGCCCGGCACGCCGGCGGAAGCTGTGCTGCCCTTTATCGATAAGGTAGATCTTATTCTCGTGATGACGGTCGAGCCCGGCTTCGGCGGGCAGAGCTTCATGCACGATATGCTTCCGAAGATCGCCGCAGTCCGCGGAACTATCGACAGACTCAACCCGCTCTGTGAGCTTGAGGTGGACGGCGGGATCGACGCGCAGACCTCGGCGCTCGTAAAAGAGGCGGGCGCGAACGTGCTCGTCGCGGGCAGCGCCGTCTTCAAGGCCGCCGACAGAGCCGCCGCGATCCGGGATATCCGAAACGCTTGAAACCGGGAGAATACGTATCATGTCTTTTTTTCCTTCATCGCTTGAAAATCTGATCGACGCCTTTGCCTCGCTTCCCGGCATTGGGAAGAAGAGCGCGCAGCGGCTTGCCTTTTATCTGCTCGCACAGCCCGACGAGGAGGCAAAAGCCTTCGCAGACGCGATCATGGAGGCGAAGAACAGCGTACACTGCTGCAGGATCTGCCAGAACCTCACCGACGGCGAGGTCTGCGCGATCTGCCGCAGCGACAGGCGGGACAAGAGCCTCATCTGCGTCGTATCCGAGCCGCGCGACGTCGCGAGCATCGAGCGCGGGCGCGAGTATAACGGAACCTATCACGTCCTGCACGGCGCGCTCTCCCCGATGAACCACGTCGGACCGGACGACATTCGCATCAAGGAGCTGCTCGTCCGCGCGGCCGACAGCGAGGTGCAGGAGGTCATCATGGCGACCAATCCCGATACGGAAGGGGAGGCGACGGCCATGTATATCTCGCGCCTTCTCAAGCCCTTCAACGTCAAGGTCACGCGCCTGGCCTACGGCATCCCGGTGGGCTCCAATCTGGAATTCGCCGACGACGCGACGCTCAACCGCGCCATCGAGGGCAGAACGGAAATGTGAAAATTGCCCGTATAGAACGGGCGCAAACACGGGAACAATCATATATGGGATACATACTTTCCGTATATGTTCATTACGGAATATCTTTTGAACGGAGGATCTATGATCTCAAAACTGAAAATCATCCCTCTTGGCGGCCTCGGCGAGGTCGGCAAGAATATGACCGTATTCGAATTCGGAAGCGATATCATCATCGTCGACTGCGGTATGGGATTTCCCGACGAGGACATGTACGGCGTTGACATCGTCCTCCCTGATTTTTCATACCTGAAAGCAAACGCAAACCGGATCCGCGGCCTGATCCTGACCCATGGCCATGAGGACCACATCGGCGCCGTGCCGTATCTTGTCCGGGAACTGGACGTCCCCATCTACACGCTGCCGCTCACAGCCGCGCTCGTTGAACTCAAGCTCGAAGAGCACGACCTGCTATACAACACGCAGATTTTTATTCGGAAGACCGGCTCGCCGTTTCGTCTCGGGAGCTTTACGATAGAGTTCATCCACGTCAACCACAGCATCCCCGACTCCGTGGCGCTTGCTATCGGAACGCCGCTCGGCACCGTGGTGCACACGGGCGATTTCAAGATCGACCTGACGCCGATCTCCGGCGGGATGATCGATCTCACGCGCTTCGGCCAGCTCGGCAAGGAGGGCGTGCTCGCGCTCCTGAGCGATTCCACGAATGCGGAGAACCCGGGACATTCCGCCTCGGAGCGCAAGGTCGGCGAGAGCTTTGACAAGCTCTTTACCGGCTGCGACAAGCGCATCATCATCACGACCTTCGCTTCCAACGTGCACCGCCTGCAGCAGATCATTTCCGTTGCGGCCAAACACGGCCGAAAGGTCGCGATCACCGGGCGCAGCATGGAAAACATCATCCGCGTTTCCATGATCCTGGGCTATATGGATATCCCGGAGAACGTGATGACCGATATCGAGCAGATCAACAAGCTGCCCAAGGATCAGGTCGTCATCATCTCGACCGGCAGCCAGGGCGAGAGCATGTCCGCTCTCTACCGCATGGCTTTTTCCGAGCACAAGCAGGTCAAGATCGGTCCCGGCGACCGCGTGATCATCTCGGCCTCGGCCATCCCCGGCAACGAAACTACGATCAGCCGCGTGATCGACGCGCTCTTCCACAAGGGCGCGGAGGTCATCTATGACCGCCATACGGACCTGCACGTTTCCGGCCACGCCTGTCAGGAAGAGCATAAGATGATGCTTGCGCTGACGAAGCCGAAGTACTTCATCCCCGTGCACGGCGAGTACAGGATGCTTGTCAAGCACGCGGAGCTCGGCAGACTCATGGGCGTCGCGCCGCAGAATATCGTGATGGCGGAAAACGGCGACGTGATAGAGATCGGGAAAAAAGGCATCGGCAAGGAAGGCTCCGTCCAGGCCGGCGCCGTTCTGCTCGATGCAAGCGGCACGGGCGAGGTCGGCAGCGTCGTGATGCGCGACCGCCACAAGCTGGCGGAGGACGGCATGATCGTGATCGTGATGTCCTATTCCTCGTACGACCATCGGATTCTGGGCGATCCAGAGATCGTCACGCGCGGCTTCATCTATGTCAAAGAAGCCGAAGAGCTGATGGATGAACTCAAACGCGTCACGATGGAGGCCGTTCAAAGCTGCGAGGAGGCCCGGATCGCCGACTGGGGCACGATCAAGAGCAAGGTCAAGAGCAGCGTTTCCGGATACCTTTTCAAAGCACTGAACCGCAGCCCGATGATCCTTCCCGTCATCTCGGAGGTATAAGGCATGAACATCCAGATCTGGGGCAAGCAGAAATGCTTCGATACGAAGAAAGCCGAGCGCTACTTCAAAGAGCGCCGGATCAAATATCAGTTTATCGACGTGCTC
>JBGUZD010000001.1:0-31276 GCA_045222695.1 Candidatus Limivicinus sp. | reverse complement strand
CTTATGCCTGCCGGGCGGTGATCATCGCCTCCGGCACCTATCTGGACGGCCGCACCATCGTGGGCGAGGTGCTCCGCTCCTCCGGCCCGGATGGGCTGGCGGCGGCAGTGCCCCTGGCGGCGCGGCTGCGTCAGCTTGGGCTGAGCATGCGCCGTTTCAAGACCGGGACGCCGCCCCGTGTCAACGCCAGGACCGTGGACTTTTCCAAAATGGAGCTGCAGCCGGGAGACGAGGAGCCGGAGGGCTTTTCCTTCTCCACTGCGGAGCCGCCGGAAAACCGGGCGGTCTGTTATCTGACCTACACCAACGAGCGGACCCATGCGATCATCCGCGCCCACCTGGATCGCAGCCCCATCTACGCCGGGGTCATCGAGGGGGTCGGTCCCCGCTACTGCCCCAGCATCGAGACCAAGGTGATGACCTTTCCCGACAAGCCGCGCCATCAGCTCTTTATCGAGCCGATGGGCCTTGAGACCGAGGAGCTGTATATCCAGGGCTTCTCCTCCTCCATGCCGGAGGAGGTGCAGCTGGAGATGCTGCACACGATCCCGGGCCTCGAGCACGCCGAGATGACGCGCTGCGCCTACGCCATCGAGTACGACTGCATCGACCCGACCGAGCTGCGCCCCACGCTCGAGTGCAGGAAGATCGCGGGGCTCTACGGAGCGGGGCAGTTCAACGGCTCGAGCGGCTATGAGGAGGCCGCCGTGCAGGGCTTCGTCGCGGGCGTCAACGCCGCGCTGAAGCTCCTCGGCCGCGAGCCCTTCATCCTGCGCCGCAGCGAGGCCTATATCGGCGCGCTGATCGACGATCTCGTCACCAAGGGCACGAACGAGCCCTACCGCATGATGACCTCGCGCAGCGAATACCGCTTGATCCTGCGCCAGGACAACGCCGACGAGCGTCTGAGCGCGATCGGCCTCTCGCTCGGTCTCGTCTCGGCGGAGCGCCACGCGGCCGTGGTCGAAAAGTACGCCGCCGTCCGCCGGGAGATCGAGCGGCTGGAGAACACGCACCTCGCGCCGGGCGAGGCTCTCAACGCCCTGCTCGAAGCGCGCGGCACCGCTCCCGTCGCCTCCGGCGTCTCGCTCGCGGATCTGATCCGCCGCCCGCAGCTGAGCTACGCCGATCTCGCCCCCTTCGATCCCGAGCGGCCCGCGCTGCCGCGCGCCGTCGCCGAGTCGGCGGAGATCAATCTCAAGTACGAGGGCTATATCCGCCGCCAGCTCCGGCAGGTCGAGGAATTCTCCCGTATGGAGGAGCACGCGCTGCCCGCAGATATCGACTACGACGCGATCGTCGGCCTGCGGCTCGAGGCGCGTGAGAAGCTCAAAAAGATCCGGCCTGAGAACCTCGGCCGGGCGGGACGCATTTCCGGCGTCTCCCCGGCGGATCTGGCCGTGCTGATGATCTGGCTGGAGAAGAACAGATGAAGGTCGTGCTCGGTTTTTCCGGCGGCGTCGATTCCGCCGTGTCCGCCGCGTTGCTGCGCCGCGCGGGCTGGGAGGTCTGCGGCCTCTATCTCGACAACACCGACGAGAACGCGCGGCGGGACGCCGTGGAGACGGCGGCCTTTCTCGAGCTCCCGCTCGAGATCCTCGACGTCCGCGCGGAGCTCGAGGAAAAGGTCTGCGCGCCGTTCTGTCAAAGCTATCTGCGCGGCGAGACGCCCAATCCCTGCATCCTCTGCAACCCGTCGGTGAAGTTCCGCGCCCTGCTCGAAACGGCCGACCGTCTCGGCGCGGAGGCCGTCGCCACCGGGCACTACGCCCGTGCGGAGGGCGGCGCGCTCTATAAGGGACGGCCCGCCAACGACCAGAGCTACATGCTCTGCCGCCTGCGGCGCGAGCAGCTCGACAGGCTCGTCCTCCCGCTGGGAGAGATGGAGAAGACCGAGACCCGCGCGCTGGCCGAGCGGCTCGGCCTGCCCGTGGCGCACAAGAAGGACAGCATGGAGATCTGCTTCATCCCCGACAGGGACTACGTCGGCTGGCTGTCGCGGCGCGGCGAGCTGCCCGGTCCCGGGCCTTTCCTCCTTCACGGCCGGGTGCTCGGCGAGCACGCGGGCATCGTCAACTGGACGGTGGGACAGCGCATCCCGGGCCTGTACGAGGGCCGCAAGCTCTACGTCTCCCGCATCGACGCGGCCTCGAACAGCGTCGAGCTCGCGCCGTGGGAGGAGCTGTTCAAAACCGAGCTGACCGCGCGGGACTTCAACTGGCTCGTCGACGAGCCGAAGGGCCCCGTCCGCGCTTCGGTGCGCGTGCGGCATACCAAGTGGGAGGAGCCGGCGTGTACCGTCTCTCCCCTTCCCGACGGCTCGGTGCGCATCGTATGCGACGCGCCCGTCCGCGCCCCCGCGCCGGGGCAGAGCGCCGTGCTCTACGACGGCGAAAAGGTCCTCGGCGGAGGCTTTATCGTATAAAAACAGCAAAAGGCAGAGGCCATGGCCTCTGCCTTTTTTCTTTTGTATCGTCCGCCGCGGCTGTTTTCCGTTTTCGGATCACTTCGCGCTCTGCTGCGACGCGAGGTACGCCTTGTACTGCTTTCTGGCCTTGAGTACGGCCGTCAGCGCGTAGACGCCGGCAATAGCGGGAAGCCACCCGGCAAGTCGGCCCATCGTGATGCTCGTCAGGATCAGCTCGAGCACGCCCACGGCGCAGGCCGTCACGCCCGCGGCGAAGGATTTGCTCTTCATCAGCCAGAACGCGATGCCCGCCATCAGGATGCCATCGATCGGAAATGCGCCGCTCACGACCTGGGCGACGGCGGAGATGCCTGCGCAGACGAACAGGATGATCCAGCTCGTCTTGATGGTCTTGTTCACGTCAGGCGTGCAATAGGGGCTCTTGATGAACTCCTTGAAGCTGTCGGGTCTCTCGGCAGGTGCCGCAGCAGGATCTGCGGTCTGCTGAATCTGGGTCTCGATAGGCGTCTGCGCCAGCGCCGCGCCGCAGCTCTGGCAGAATTTTTCGTTCTCTCTGACTTCGCTTCCGCAATAGGGGCAATTCATGGGACAATCTCCTTTCTCTTGATCGCGCGCCGTTTTTACAGCGCCTGCGCCGCCGCGAGGCGGCGGTTTTTATAGGCCGGATCTCCCGTCACGTCCCGGAGGATCTCGATCTCCTCCGGCAGCGCGGCGTCCTTCCCTCCGCCGTAGACGAAGAGGACCGCCTTGTCCTCCGAGAAGGGATAGAGGTCGATCTCCATCGCGCGGCCGGCGTAATGGAAGCGGTACTTGGTCTTGCGCACGGCGCGCAGCGTCAGGTCGCTCTCCATGAGGTAACGGATATATTCCTTCTCGGAGATCGGCCGCTCGGTGACCCAGCGCTTCCCGTCCTCGCCGACGCGCTTTTCGGTGAAGAAGTACAGGTACTCCGTGCCGCTGCGCTGCTGACGGACGCGCCGCTCGAGCAGCGGGTTGGCGGTGATGAGATAGGTCTGCATCATCTCGCTGGGGATCGCGCCGTACTTTTCCGTAAGCGTCCGCACGTCCGGCATGGCGATGAGGTACTTGTTCTTCTCCACGTCCGGCACCTCCTGGCCGAGGACGCGGTAGATCGCGGCGATCGCGCGGTTGATCTTGTCCTCAAAGTCCACCGAGTTGTCGATGACGTGCAGCGAGGGATGCGCGCTCCAGGCGCGGATCGTCCGATCGTCGATCGCGCGGGCCTGCTCCACGGTCTCGTAACGGGCGGCGTTGCCGTAGTCGTAGGCGAATTCCGCCCCCTTGGCGCAGGAGACGAGATGCAGCACCGCGTCGTAGCCGGCGAGCAGCTCCTCCTCCGTCTTGCCGAAGTGGGCGAGCACCTCGCGGAACTCCTCGTCGGAGATGTAGGCCTTGTCGTCGAAGATCGCGCGGTCGTAGATGACGAGCACCTTTTCCTCCGGCACGGTCTCGGCCGCCTTGAGCGCCAGACGCTCCTTGTGCAGCTGGTCCTCGATGACGAAGTACTGGAACTCCAGCATACTCATACAGCCCGGGAAGGGCCCGATGCCGAAGCCGGAGATCAGCTCGGTCGCGGTCTCGGGGATGATGACGACCTTCCAGCCCTTTTCCTGTGTGAATTCCTTGAGGATGCGGCTGATCAGGGTCGTCTTGCCCGCCGCGGGGCCGCCGGTGAGAACGATGCGCGTGATCTTCTTATTCATGGCGCAGCCTTCTTTCTCTTTTTTATGGCTTAACAAAATCAGTTTATCATGCTTCTTCCGTCTTTACAAGGGCCGTATCTCCGCGGCGACGCCGCCGTTTTCAAAAACCGTGACCAGCGCGAAGGAGCGGGCGGAGCCGAGCCCCGCCGTGCCGGGATTGACGAGCTTCACCCCGCCGATCTCCGTGTTTTCGGCGCGGTGGGTGTGGCCGTAGAGAACGAGCGAGCAGCCCTTCTCCTGCGCCGCGTAGACCATCGAGTCGAGCCGCCCCCAGTCCACGGCGTAGCGGTGGCCGTGGCAGAGCAGCGCGCGCACCGGTCCGAACTCCGCGACGAGCTCCTGCGGCGAGCGCGGCGCCATATCGCAGTTGCCGCAGACGCGATAGAGCGGGATCTCCGGATACTCTCTTTCCAGACAGTCCGCGTCGCGCTCATAGTCCCCGAGGTGCACGACCGCGTCGGGGCGCAGCTCCCCCACCGCGCGCAGCATGCGCGCCGCGGAGCCGTGGGTATCCGAAAAGACGGCGATCTTCATCGGCGTTCTCCTTTTTATGTATCGTTTTGACAGGATAAGAATAGAATAAACTGACCTGAAATGCAAGGATGTGATCCCATGAACGATCTCAAACGGCTCGCAAAGGAGCTCGGGCGCGGAGAAAAGGGCGAGGCGCTCAGAAAACTCGGCTCCTCGGCGGACGGCAGAGCGCTCGAGAGCGCCGTCGACGGCGCGGCGCTCGAAAAGGCCTTCGCCAGCGGCGACGCCGCGGCGCTCCGCCGGATGCTCGGCGCGCTGCTGGCCACGCCGGAGGGCAAGCGCCTGGCGGAGGACGTGGGCAAAATCATGAGTTAAGGGGGTGTGCGCCGTGGGCGAGCTCGAGGACAGGATCAACAGCGTGCTCTCCGACCCGGAGCAGCTCGCGCAGATCCGCGCGATGGCGCAGTCGATCATGGGCGGCGCGGCGGAGAGTACGGCCGCTGCGGCAGAACCCGCCGGGCCCGATCCGGCCATGCTCGGCAAGCTCGGCGCGCTGCTGCGCGGCGGGCTCGGGCAAAAGAGCCCCCGGCTCGAGGCGCTTGAGGCGCTCGCGCCGTGTCTGGGCGAAAAGCGCCGGGAAAAGCTCACGCGCGCGATGAAGCTCGCGCGCGTGCTGCGTCTGGCGCAGGCGGGGCTGCCCGGCCCGGAGGAACGGGATGTATAAGGTCTATCACGGGGGCGGTCCGCCGCGCCGCGTCGAGGAGCCGCACGAGATCCACGCTCCGCCGCATCGGCCCCCGCCTCCGCCGCGGCCGGACGGCTTTGCCGATCCGATCCGCCAGACGGTCGAGTCGCTGCTCGGCCGCATCACGGGCGAGCTCGAGACCGAGGATTTGATCCTGCTGCTGATCCTGTATCTTCTCTACCGCGAGAGCGGCGACACGGAGATGCTCTTCATCCTAGGCGCCATGCTCCTGCTGTGAACTCCGCCTGCGCGTTTCGAGCGCCCTGGCGCGGATCAGCGCGAGCGCCGCGCCGAGGCCGAGCGCCGTCGTCAGCGCGGCAAGGATCCGCGCCGCTTCGCCCCGCGCGGCGAGAAGGACCGCCGTGAGCCCCAGCAGGGCCGACACGCCGTCGAGCAGCGCGGCCGCTCTCTTCTGGTCGAGCCCGCGGTCGAGCAGCCGGTGGTGGATATGCCCCCGGTCGGCCCGCAGCGGGTTTTTCCCGTGCAGCGCGCGGCGGCAGAAGGCGAAGGCCGTGTCGAACAGCGGCAGGCCCAGCGCGAGCAGCGGCACGAAAAAGCTCAGCGCCGCGTGCGATTTGAACATACCGACCGTCGAGGCCGCGCCGAGCGCGAAGCCCAGCAGCTGCGAGCCCGTGTCGCCCATGAAGATGCGCGCGGGGAAACGGTTGTACGGCAGAAAGCCGAGGCAGCCCCCCGCGAGCGCGGCGAGCAGCACGGCGATCTCCCCTTCACCCACGGCGGCAGCGACGAAGAGCAGGCTGAGCGAGGCGATGGCGGTCACGCCCGCGGCGAGGCCGTCGAGCCCGTCGATCAGGTTGACGGCGTTGGTGCAGGCGAGCATCCACAGCAGCGTCAGCGGCAGGCCCCACGCGCCGAGGACGACATGCCCCCGTGCGGAAAAGGGCAGCGTCAGCACGCCGATACGCGCTCCCGCGCGCCAGGCGATCAGCGCGGCGAGCAGCTGACAGGCGAGCTTGAGCGGCGAGCGCAGCGAAAAGCAGTCGTCCGCCGCGCCCATGAGCACGATGAGCAGCGCCGCGCGCAGCACGCCGGAGAGGACGGAATACGGCGCGGTGAAGGCGAGCGCCGCGGCGAAAAAGCCCGCCGCGATCGCCGCCCCGCCGAGCCGCGGCGTCGGCTGCGTGTGGATCTTCCGCTTTTCCCCCGGGCGGTCCATCGCGCCGAGACGCCTCGCCAGGCTCTCGGCCGACGGCGTCAGGAAGAAGGCGCAGAGGGCGGCGGCAAGCAGCGCGCAGAGGGCGCGCAGCGGCAGCGGAGAGGACAGAAACATGGATCGACGCTCCTTGATCGGGAAAAAACAGGCCGGCGGGACGAGCCCCGCCGGCCTGTATGTATCTCTGTTTTCAGAAGGGCTTTTCGACCAGTCCGACCTTCTTGTAGACCTTGCGCAGCGTGCGCGAGGCGATGCGCTGGGCGCGGTGCGCGCCGTCGGTGTAGATCTCGCGCAGATAGGCCTTGTCGGCGATGATGCGGCTCGCCTCCTCGCGGATGGGACGCAGCATCTCGATGACGGCGTCGCCGACGGCGGGCTTGAACACGCCGTAGCCCTTGCCGTCGAACTCACGCTCGATGGCGTCAAAGCTCATGCCCGTGACGGCGGCGTAGATGTTCATCAGGTTGGCGACTCCGGGCTTGTTCTGCGGGTCATAGCGCACGCATCTCTCGACGTCCGAATCGGTCACGGCGCGCTTGAACTTGCGGGCGATGTCCTCGGGCGCGTCCATGATGCACACGCGGCCGTTGCCGATCTCGTCGGACTTGGACATCTTGCTCGTCGGGTCCAGCAGGTCCATGACGCGCGCGCCCACCTTGGGCACATAGGGCTCGGGCACCTTGAAGGTCTCGCCGTAGAGGTTGTTGAAGCGGATCGCGATATCGCGCGTGAGCTCGCAGTGCTGCTTCTGATCCTCGCCCACGGGCACGTAGTCGGCCTGGTAGAGCAGGATATCCGCCGCCATCAGCGCGGGATAGGTGAAGAGGCCGCCGTTGATGTTCTCGGCGTTTTTCGCGCTCTTGTCCTTGAACTGGGTCATGCGCGAGAGCTCGCCGAACATCGTGTAGCAGTTGAGGATCCAGCCGAGCTCGGCGTGCTCGTGCACGTCGGACTGCAGGAAGAGGGTGTTCTTCTGCGGGTCGAGGCCGCAGGCGACGTACTGGGCAAGCTGTTCGAGGGTGCGGCGGCGCAGCGTGGCGGGGTCGTTGCGCGTGGTGAGCGCGTGCAGGTCCGCCATGAAGTAATAGCAGTCGAACTGATCCGCCCGCTCGGCCCAGTTTTTGATCGCGCCGAGATAGGAGCCCAGCGTCAGATCGCCGGTGGGCTTGATGCCCGAGAGCATGACTTTTTTCTTTTCCACAGGAATTGTATCCATAACGACACCTCGTTTATACACGATGGGAACGCTCCGCGCTCCGCTTTCTTTACAAAAAGGTATTTTAACAAAAGAAGACCCGCTTGACAAGCCGCAGTTTCTAAAATAAGATTAGGGGGCTGTAAGGAAAAAACGCGCGCGGGGCATGACCCGCGCCGCTTCGGAGGATAACATGATCGATCAAGCATGGTTTGACAGGATGGAAGCGCGCATCCCCCACGGCGAGGTGCGCACGCGCTTCGCCCCCTCTCCCACGGGCTACATGCACGTGGGCAATCTGCGCACTGCCCTCTACACCTATCTCATCGCCCGCCACGCGGACGGCAAATTCCTGCTGCGCATCGAGGACACCGACCAGGGCCGTCTGGTCGAGGGCGCGGTGGACGTGATCTACAAGACGCTGCGGGAATGCCATCTCGAGCACGACGAGGGCCCGGACCTCGGCGGCCCCGTCGGCCCCTATGTGCAGACCGAGCGCCGCCCCTTCTACGGCCGCTACGCCGAGCTATTGATCGAGCGCGGCCACGCCTACCGCTGCTTCTGCGAGAAGGCCGAGAGCGAGGAGGATTCCGGCGACTTCGAGCGCGGCGACGACCCCTGCCGCAGTCTCAGCCGCGAGGAGGCGGATCGCCTCGCGGCGCTCGGAAAACCCTACGTCATCCGCCAGCGCATCCCGCACGAGGGCACGACCACCTTCCACGACGAGATCTTCGGCGACATCACGGTGGAGAACGCCTCGCTCGACGACCAGGTGCTCATCAAGCGCGACGGCCTGCCCACCTACAACTTCGCCAACGTGATCGACGACCATATGATGGGCATCACCCACGTCGTGCGCGGCAGCGAGTATCTCTCCAGCGCGCCGAAGTACAATCTCCTCTACGAGGGCTTCGGCTGGGAGATCCCGAAGTATGTGCACTGCTCCCCCGTCATGCGCGATGCGCACAACAAGATGTCCAAGCGTCACGGCGACCCCAGCTATGAGGACCTGATCGCGCAGGGCTTTCTGACCGACGCGGTCATCAACTACGTCGCGCTTCTGGGCTGGAGCCCCAAGGGCGAGCAGGAGTTCTTCACGATGGACGAGCTCAAGGCCTGCTTCGACCTTTCCGGCATCTCCAAGTCCCCGGCGATCTTCGACATCGAAAAGCTGCGCTACTTCAACAGCGCCTATATCCGCGCCATGAGCCCGGAGGCCTTCGCCGCCGTGGCCGAGCCCTGGATCCGCATGGCGGTCAGGGACGAGCGCTACGACGCCGCCGCCATCGCCGCGCTGCTGCAGCAGCGCACCGAGGTGCTCAGCGAGATCCCCGAAAAGCTCGACTTCTTCGACGCGCTGCCCGATTACTCCACCGAGCTTTTCGTCCACAAGAAGTCCAAGTCCGACGAGCGCAGCTCGCTCGAGGCGCTCGAGGCCGTGATCCCGCTCTTTGAGGCGCTGGAGGACTGGAACGACGAGACGATCCTGAACACGATGGTCGCGCTGGCCGAGAGCATGGGGGCCAAGAACGCCCGCGTCATGTGGCCCGTGCGCATCGCCGCGGCCGGCAAGGCCGTCACGCCGGGAGGCGCGGTGGAGATCTGCCGCATCCTCGGGAAAGAGGAAACGCTGCGCCGTCTGCGCATCGGCGCGGACAAGCTCAGGGGCTGAAAAAGGCAACGCCGAAAACGAAAAATCGATCCCGCGGCCGGAACGATCCTGTCCGGCCGCGGGATTTTCATATCTTGTTCAAAAAAACTTGCCGCTTTATTCACGACACGGTCATATTTCCCGTTTATGATAGGCTCATCAAAACGAGGGAAGGCTCTTCCCATCCCATCGAAAAAAGAGGCTGTTCTTATGCTCGATTCGCAGATCGAAAACAACTCTTCCGAACAGAAGAGCGAAAGCGAATACGGCTACGTCGGCGAGTTTGCCAAAGAGAGCATCTACTCCGACGCCCATTATTCCCCCGCGGGCGAAGGCCCCGTCCCGCCGCGTTATTACACGCCTCCCGAGCCGAAAAAGACCGAGAAGCGCGCCAAGAGCGGCAAAGGCGGCAGGATCCTGGGCATCGTCGCGCTCTGTCTCGTCTGCGCGCTGCTGGGCGGTCTCGTCGGCGCCTCCTTCATGGGGCGCAGTCTCGACGGCAGGATCGCCGCGCTCGAGGACGCCCGGACCGAGCAGGCGCTCGAACGGATCACCGAAGCCGCCGCGGCCGGCGGCGCCGACAATGCGCAGGCCGCGACGCCGGTGAAAAACGATTCCGCCGCCCTGACGGCCTCCTCGATCTACGAGCAGGCCTGCGAGCAGGTCGTCGGCGTCACCACCGAGGTGACCTACACCAACTTCTTCGGCATGAACAGCTCCTCCGCCGTGTCCGGCACGGGCTTCATCGTCTCGGAGGACGGCTATATCCTCACCAACTACCACGTGATCGAGCTGGCCGCGCAGAACGACAAGGACGTCAACGTGATCCTTTACGACGGCACGCGCTATACCGCCTTGATCGTCGGCTATGAGAAATACAACGACGTCGCCGTGCTCAAGATCGACGCGACGGGGCTCAAGCCCGTCAGCTTCGGCAACAGCGATTCCCTCGCCGTGGGCGACCTGGTCTACGCCGTCGGCAACCCGCTCGGCGAGCTGGACTTCTCGATGTCCACCGGCCACGTCAGCGCGCTCGACCGCGCCATCACCTCCGATGAGAGCGGCGTGGCGATCAACATGTTCCAGATCGACGCGGCCGTCAACTCCGGCAACTCCGGCGGCCCGGTCTACAACGCCGCGGGCGAGGTCGTCGGCATCGTCACGGCCAAGTACGCCAGCACCGGCGTCGAGGGTCTGGGCTTCGCGATCCCGATCAACGACGCGGTGAAGATCGCCAGCGATCTCATCACCAAGGGCTACGTCACCGGCAAGGCCTACATGGGCGTGCAGATCGACCAGCGCTACAACTCCCTTTACAGCCAGTACTACAACATGCCGCTCGGCGCCTACGTCTACTCCGTCGAGGACGGCAGCTGCGCCGAAAAGGCCGGCCTCCTGGCCAAGGATATCATCACCAGGCTCGGCGATCAGGACATCACCGGCTACACCGACCTGACCTCCGCCCTGCACGGCTTCTCCGCCGGCGACACGACCTCGATGACGGTCTACCGCGGCGGCGAGGAGGTCACGCTCACGATCACCTTCGACGAAGCGAAGAACTGATCGTATCACCTTGCTGCTTTTCCACTCCTTTATCCTCTCTTTCTCCCAAAACCGACCAAAGCAAACGAAGCGTCCCGTGCCCTCAAAAGAGCGCGGGGCGTTTTGTTTCACCTTGACAGCACAGGCAATTCCGCTTATAGTTGTTTTTAAGAAAAAACCTGCTGCACGGGCCTTTCCTGTGCAGTTTTTTAAGGTGGGAGAAACGCCATGATCGTTGTGCTCAGGCCCGGTATCTCCGCGGAAAGAAAACAGGAACTGATCGCCGCCCTCGAGGGCCGCGGTCTGCGCGTCGACGTCTCCGAGGGCACGCGTCAGACCGTGCTCGGCCTCGTCGGCGACAGCTCCGAGCTGGACGAGGCGGCGCTCGCCTCGCTCCCGGGGGTGGAGTCCGTCCGCCGCGTGAGCGAGCCCTTCCTTCTCTGCAGCCGCCGCGAGCATCCCGAAAGCGCGGTCGTGCAGGTCGGCCCGGTCCGCTTCGGCGGCGGGCATTTCGCGCTGATCGCGGGGCCCTGCGCGGTCGAGAGCGAGGAGCAGATCCTCGCCGTGGCGCGCGCCGTCAAGGCCGCGGGCGCGGACATGCTGCGCGGCGGCGCCTTCAAGCCCCGCACCTCTCCCTACGACTTTTCCGGCCTGGGCGGGGAAGGCCTGCGTCTTCTCGGGCTCGCCCGCGCCGAGACCGGTCTGCCCGTCGTCTCCGAGATCATGAGCGTCGGGCAGCTTCCCCTTTTCGAGAACGTGGACCTGCTGCAGGTCGGCGCGCGCAGCATGCAGAACTTCGAGCTGCTGCGCGAGCTCGGTCGGATCGACAAGCCGATCCTTTTGAAGCGCGCCTTCTCCGCCACGCTGCGCGAGCTGCTGATGAGCGCCGAGCATATCATGGCCGGCGGCAACGAGCGCGTGATCCTCTGCGAACGGGGCATCCGCACCTTCAGCGACTACACGCGCAACACGCTCGATCTCTCCGCCGTGCCCGAACTGCACGAGCTCACGCAGCTGCCCGTGATCGTCGATCCCAGCCACGCCACCGGGCGTAGCTCGCTCGTCGGGCCGATGGCGCTCGCCGCCGCGGCCTGCGGGGCGGACGGCGTGATGATCGAGGTGCACGACGATCCTCCCCGCGCGCTGTCCGACGCCGCCCAGGCCCTCGACTGCGCGCAGTTCGCCTCGCTTGCGGACAGGCTCCGCGCGGTCAGAAAGGCGGCCCTGGCATGACAAGGATCCCTGTCCGCGCCTCCCGCTCCTATGACGTGACGATCGCTCCCGGCCTGCTCGATCGGGCCGGGGAGTTGCTGCGTCCCCTGACGAAGGCAAGCAGCGCCGCGCTGATCTGCGGCGATATCGTACACCCGCTCTACGCCGAGCGCGCCGTGCGCGCGCTCGAGGGGGCGGGTTTTCGCGTTTTTGTCAAGACGATCCCCCACGGCGAGGCGCACAAGACGCTTGAGACCTGCGCCGGGATCTTCTCGTTTTTGTTTGAAAACGGCTTCGGCCGCGAGGACCTGATCGTCTCCCTCGGCGGCGGCGTGACCGGGGACCTCGCGGGCTTCGCGGCGGCGAGCTATCAGCGCGGCTGCGATCTCGCGCAGATCCCGACGACGCTGCTCGCGGCGGTGGACGCCTCCGTCGGCGGCAAGACCGCTCTCGACCTGCCCGGCGGGAAAAACCAGGTCGGCTTCTTTTACCAGCCCATCGCCGTGCTCTGCGATCCGGAGCTGTTCGAAACGCTGCCCGCGCGCGAGATACGCTGCGGTCTGGCGGAGCTCGTCAAAATGGGCCTGCTCTTTGACCGCGCGCTTTTCGATTCGCTGCGCGGCGGCTTCGATCCCTCCCGCGCCGAGGAACTCGTCGCGCGCTGCGTCGAGCTTAAACGCCGCGTCGTCGAGCGCGACGAATTCGACCGCGGCGAGCGGCGGCTTCTCAACCTCGGCCACAGCTTCGGCCACGCGGTCGAGCGAGTTTCGAATTACAGCCTCAGCCACGGCGAGGCCGTCGCGATCGGCATGGCCATGATCGCACGCGCCGCCGCCGAACGCGGCCTCTGCTCCGGCGAGACGGCGGAGGAGCTCCTTTCCCTGCTGCGAACGCTCGGCCTTCCGACGGACTGTCCTTATCCCGCGGGCGAGCTGCTCGATGCCGTTTTACATGACAAAAAGCGCCGTGCGGACGCGCTCTGCCTCGTCGTGCCGCGTGAGATCGGCCGCTGCGAGCTTCGGGAGATCCCCCTCGCGGAGCTGGAAGCCTGGCTGCGGGACGGAGGCGCGCCATGACGGTCTTTCTCCCCGGCGGAGAACGGCGCGGCGCGGTGCGCGCTCCCGCCTCCAAATCCGCGGCGCAGCGCCTGTTTTACTGCGCCGCGCTCGGCGCGGAGCCCTGCGAGATCGTCTGCGGTCCTCTTTCGGAGGATCTCGAGGCCATGCTCGCGTGTCTTGCCGCGCTCGGCGCGTCGGTCGACGTTTCCGACGGGCGCGTACGCATCGAGCCGATCCGCCTTGTCCCCGCCCGCGAGCTCGTCCTCCCCTGCGGCGAGAGCGGCGCGGCGCTGCGCTTCCTGCCGCCCCTTGTCGGGGCGCTCGGCGCGCAGGCCGTTCTCGAGCGCCGCGGCCGCCTTCCCGAGCGTCCGATCGAGCCCCTTGCCGCGGAGCTTCGCCGCCACGGCATGACGATCGCGGAAGAAGGCTCAGCCCTGCGCTGCTCCGGCCGTCTGCACGGCGGGGACTGGACGCTGCCGGGCGGCGTCTCCTCCCAGTTCATTTCCGCACTGCTGCTCGCGCTGCCGCTCCTGGACGGGGACAGCGCGCTCACGATAAGGGGCAGGCTTGAATCCGCCCCCTATGTTTCGCTGACCGAGCAGGTCCTTGCCGCGGCTTCGGTCCGTATTGAAAAAGACGGCGCGCGCTATGCGATCCCCGGCGCGCAGCGTCCCGCGCTCCCCCCGACGCTCGCCGTCGAGGGCGACTGGTCTGCCGCCGCGGTATTCCTCGCGATGGGCGCGCTGTCCGAAAAAGGCGTCGCCGTTTCGGGCCTCGACCCCGCCTCTGCGCAGGGCGACCGCGCGGTCTGCGAGCTCCTGCGCGCCTTCGGCGCGGAAGTCTCCGTCGAGGACGACTGCGTCCGCGTCCGCAGAAAGGATCTGCGCGGCCTTCGCTTCGACGCCTCGCAGACGCCCGATCTTGCGCCCGTCGCCGCCGCGCTCGGCGCGCTCGCCGAGGGCGAAACGCACATCGTGAACGCCGCGCGCCTGCGCTTCAAGGAGAGCGACCGCCTGCATACGACCGCGGCCATGCTCGCCTCGCTCGGCGCGGACGTGACCGAGCTGCCCGACGCTCTGATCCTCCGCGGGAAGAGCTCTCTCCCCGGCGGCGAGACCCGGAGCTTTTCCGATCACCGCGTCGCGATGGCCGCCGCCGTCGCGGCCTGCGGCTGTGAAAACGGTCTGACGCTGCGCGGCGCGGAATGCGTCGGCAAATCCTATCCTCGGTTCTGGGACGACTGTCGCTCCCTCGGAGGCATCTGATGAACTATATCGGTGAAAACCTGCGCCTGGAGATCTTTGGCGGCTCGCACGAGCCGGAGCTCGGCATGACGCTGCGCGGCTTCCCCGCGGGCGAGGCGGTCGACGCGGAGGCGCTTGTGTCCTTTCTCGCGCGCCGCGCCCCGGGGCGCAGCGCGTGGAGCAGCGCCAGATCCGAAAAAGACGAGCCTCTTTTCCGCTCCGGTCTGACGGACGGGATGAGCGACGGCTCGCCCATCACCGCCGTGATCGCCAACGCCGACGCCCGGCCGGGCGATTATCGCCCGCTTTCCTCGATCCCCCGTCCCGGCCACGCGGACTACGCCGCCTGGGTCAAGACCGGCTCGATCGCCCTGGGCGGCGGGGCGTATTCGGGCCGCATGACCGCGGCACTGTGCCTCGCCGGCGGTCTCTGCCTGCAATATCTCGAGCGCCGCGGCGCGGCCGTTCTCGCCCGCATTTCCGAGCTCGGCGGCATCTCCGACGAGGGCGAACTTTCCAGGCATTCGCGCCCCTGCGCCTTCGGCACGCTCAGCGCAGCGCGCGGTGAGGAGATGACGGCCGCGATCGCCGCGGCGAAAGAAGAGGGCGATTCGCTCGGCGGCGTGGTCGAGTGCGCCGTGTTCGGCCTTCCCGCCGGGCTCGGCGGGCCGCTGTTTGAAGGGCTGGAGGGGCGCCTTGCCGCGCTGCTCTTTGCGATCCCCGCCGTCAAGGGCGCGGAATTCGGCGCGGGCTTTGCCGCGGCGCGCCTGCGCGGCAGCGAGAACAACGACGCCTTCGTGTTGAGAAACGGCCGCGTCGAGACCGCGACGAACAACTGCGGCGGGCTGCTCGGCGGCGTGACGGACGGGATGCCGCTCGTTTTCCGCGCGGCCTTCAAGCCCACGCCCTCGATCGCGAAAACGCAGAGAAGCGTCGATCTTTCGACCATGACGGAGACCGAGCTCTCCGTTTCCGGCCGTCACGATCCCTGCGTCGTCCCGCGCGCCCTGCCCTGCGTGGAGGCCGCGGCCGCGATCGCTCTCTGCGATGCGATGATCTCCTTCGGATCGGCGGGAGAAGAGCTCGCCGCGCTCCGCGGGGAGATCGACCGCGTGGACGGCGATCTGCAGACGCTTTTCGAGACGCGCATGGCGCTCGTCGAAAAGATCGCCGCGTTCAAAAAGGCGCAGGGCCTGCCCGTCCTCGACGCGGTCCGCGAGGCGGAAAAGCTCCTTTCCGTCGACGCGCGCGCCGCCGCCGGAATGGCGGACTATGACGCCGCGCTTTTCCGGGAGCTGATGGCGCTTTCGCGGCGGAGGCAGGAAAAGCTGCTCGGCGGGGAGGAAGACGCATGAACTGCGGCCTTCTGGGCGAGAAGCTGGGCCACAGCTATTCCCCCGCCATCCACGCGATGCTCGCCGACTATGACTACCGCCTGTACGAGAAGTCTCCCGGCGAGCTGGAGGACTTCCTCCTGCGCGGGGGCTGGGACGGTCTGAACGTCACGATCCCCTATAAAAAAACCGTGATGCCGTACTGCGCGGAGCTCTCCGATACCGCGCGGCGCTGCGGCAGCGTGAACACGCTGCTGCGCCTCCCCGGCGGGGCGATCCGCGGCGAGAACACGGACGCTTACGGTTTTTCGTATCTGCTGCAGAGCCTCGGCTTCGATCCCGCGGGCAAAAAGTGCGTGATCTTCGGCAGCGGCGGCGCGGCGGCCACCGTGCGCGCCGTGCTCGCGGAAAAGGGCGCGGGGGGGATCGTGACGGTCTCCCGCAGCGGCGAGGACAACTATGAAAACCTCGCCCGTCACGCCGACGCGGCCTTCGTCGTCAACGCCACGCCCGCGGGCATGTTCCCGCACAACGGCGGGGCGGCCGCCTCGCTTGCGCCCTTTACCCGCTGCGAGGCCGTCGCGGACCTGATCTACAACCCCGCACGCACGGCCCTGCTGATGGAGGCCGAGCGTCTCGGCATCCCATGCGCGAACGGGCTCGGCATGCTCGCGGCGCAGGCCAAGCGCAGCGCCGAGCTCTTCCTCGGCGCGGATATCCCCGACGGCGAGATCGCGCGCATCGAAGAAAAGCTGTCCCGTGAGATGCGGAACATCGTCCTCATCGGCATGCCCGGCTGCGGCAAGAGCACGGTGGGAAAGCTGCTCGCCGGGGCCCTCGGCCGTGAATTCCGCGAATCGGACGCGCTCGTCGAGCGGGAGGCCGCCCTTTCGATCCCGGAGATCTTTCGCCGCGAGGGCGAGGCGGGCTTTCGGAAACGCGAGACCGCGGCGCTTGCCGAGCTCGGCAGGCTCTCCGGCGCGGTGATCGCTACGGGCGGCGGCTGCGTGACGCGGCAGGAGAACTATCCCCTGCTGCATCAAAACGGCGTGATCGTCCGGCTGCAGAGGCGGCTCGACAGGCTGCCGCGCGAGGGCAGACCGCTCTCGCTTCAAAGCGATATCGGCGAGCTGTACGAACGCCGAAGGCCTTTCTACGAGCGCTTTGCGGACTTGAGTATTTCCAACGACGGAACGCCCGAGGAAACCGTTCGCGCCATCTTGGATAAGCTGTAAACCAAACAGGGCTGCGCCGCAGCCCTGTTTTGTCATCCGCCGTCCCTTCGGTTGTCAATACGGCGTTTTTGTGGTATACTAAACAAGTTGTTTTGACTTTTACCGAAAGGAGGAGAGCGTATATGGAGCTGCCGCTCCCGGATATCCTTACCGCCTCGAAATATCTGCTGATCCCGCTGTCGCTGCTGATCATGCTGCGCTGCATCCGCTCGATGCTCTCCTCCGGCTATGAGTCCGAGACCTGGGCCACGGCCCGCTTCGGGCGCGACGCCGTCGACGTGACGCACTGGGAAAACCTGATCGGGCGCGCCCGCTCGGCCGATATCCGCATCGACCGCGAGGGCGTCGAGCGCACGCACGCCGTGCTGACGCGGCGCGACGACGGGCGCTGGATGCTCTTTGACGTGTTCGCGCGCGGCGGCGTGTGGGTGGACGGCCGTCCGGTCGGCCCCGCGGGCGCGGAGCTCGCCGAGGGCGCGGCGGCGAAGATCGGCTCGGTCAACCTGCGTCTGCAGGATCTCGGCGCGGAAAAAAGCGGCGCGCTCGAGGAAAAGCGCACCGCCGCGGGCAAGCGCGTCTCTCCCGCGCTGACGCTCTTTGAGCTGACAGTCTTCGAGCTGCTGCTCCTGCTGCAGCATCTGCTCACCTCGCCCGACAAAAAGGCCGTGCAGGTCGCCCTCGGCTTCGCGGTGCTGATCCTGCTCGAGTGGTCCTGCTACTGGGCGATGCGCCTTATCGGCCGCAGCGGCTTCGAGGTGGAGACCATCGCCTTTTATCTCACGGGACTGGGCGTGTCGGTGACGGCCTCGGCCGCGCCGCAGGACATGTTCAAGCAGACCGTGCTGATCCTCGCGGCCTTCGTGCTGTTCCTGCTGCTGGGCCTGTGGCTGCGCGACCTGCGCCGCAGCGAGGCGCTGCGCCCCTTCGCGGCGATCCTCGCCCTGGCGCTGCTGGCGCTGAACATTTTTACAAGCGACTCGCTCAACGGCGCAAAAAGCTGGCTCTCCGTCGGCGGCTTTTCCTTCCAGCCCTCGGAGTTCGTCAAGGTGCTCTACCTTTACGTCGGCGCGGCGACGCTCGAAAAGCTCTACCGACGGGGCAACCTTTTCGTGTTCATCGTCTTTTCCGCCGTGTGCGTCGGAGCGCTCGCGCTCATCGGCGACTTCGGCACGGCGCTGGTGTTTTTCATCTGCTTCCTCGTGATCTCCTTCCTCCGCTCCGGCTCGGTCGCGACGGTGTTCCTCGCCGTCTCGGGCGCGGCGATGGCGGGCTTTCTCGCCGTGAGCGTCAAGCCCTATATCGCGCGGCGCTTCGCCGTCTGGGGCCATGTGTGGGAGGACGTTTACGGCGCCGGCTACCAGCAGACCCGCGCGCTCGGCGCGGCGGCGGCCGGCGGGCTCTTCGGCAAGGGCGCGGGCGGCGGCTGGCTGACGGACATCGTCGCGGCCGACACCGACATGGTCTTCGCCGTTCTCTGTGAGGAGGAGGGCGTCATCATCGCCTGCTGCGCGGTGCTGGCCGTCCTGATTTTGAGCTTCTTCGCCGTGCGCACCGCGCGGCGCGCGCGCTCGGCCTATTATTCCATCGCGGCCTGCGCGGCCGTGACGATGCTGATGACGCAGACGGCGCTCAACGTATTCGGCTCGCTCGATCTGCTGCCCTTCACGGGCGTGACCTTTCCCTTCGTTTCGCGCGGCGGCAGCTCGCTGCTGGCGTGCTGGATGATGATGGCCTTCATCAAGGGGGCCGACACGCGGCGCGGCGGCAGCTTCGTCGTGCGTCCCGCCGCGCAGCTCTTCCGCAGCCGCAGGGCGGCGGAGGAACGGCCGCCCCGGAAGAAAGGAGGGCGCGGGACATGAAAAGGATCACCCGACGCGCCTTTTCGGTGCTGCTGCTCGCACTGGCGGTCATCTTCGGCATGACGGTGTTCGCCCTGCGCTACGCCGACGAGGGCGGCGACTGGGCGCTGTATTTCGCCTCGGCCAACTCCGGCGCGGGCGGGGAGCTGCGCGACCGCAAGGGCGTGCTGCTGGCCTCCTTCGACGCGACGAGATTCGCCTTCTCCCCCGACGCGGAAACACGCGTGGCCTGCTACCACGTGACCGGCGATTACTGGGACCGCAGCGGCACGGGCGCGCTGAGCGCCTACTGGGACAGGATGCAGGAGTACAGCCTGCTCGAGGGCACGACGAAAAAAGAGCCCAAAAGCCTGACGCTCACGATCGACGCCTCGATCTGCCGCGCGGCCTGGAACGCGATCGGCTACGACCGCCGCGGGGCGGCCATGCTGATGAACTACAAAACAGGCGAGGTCCTGGCGATGGTCAGCCTTCCCTCGGTCGATCCGATCAACGGCGAGGCCCCGGTGGCCGACACCGCCTTCATCAACCGCTGCCTCTCGGCGAGCTTCCCGCCCGGCTCGGTCTTCAAGCTGGTCACGGCGGCCGCCGCGATCGAGGACGTGCCCGACCTCTTCGACAGGACCTTCCTCTGCGAGGGCGAATACACGATCGGCACGGTGGACATCCACTGCACGGGCGTGCACGGCGAGCAGAGCGTCGAGGAGGCGCTCGCGAACTCCTGCAACAGCGCCTTCGCGCAGATCGCCGTGGCGGCAGGCTACAACAGCCTGTATAACCACGTCAAAGCCTACGGCTTTCTCGACCGCCTTGAGCTCGACGGCCTTTACTCCGTCGCGGGGCAGTACCGCACGCAGTACGCCGGGGACCCCGAGCTGGCCTGGTCCGGCATCGGCCAGTCCACGGATCTGGTGTGTCCCTACGCGATGCTGCGCTATGTCGCGGCCATCGCCAACGGCGGCATGCTCGCCGAGCCGCGGCTGATCCTGACGGACGAGCCCGTGACCGAGACGCGCCTCATCGAGGCCTCGACGGCGGCGAAGCTCAGGGAAATGATGATCTACAACTTCCAGACGCGCTATATGCCCGATATCTACTTTCCCGGGCTGTATTACGCCGGGGCCAAGACCGGCACGGCCGAGCTCGGCGACGGGAGCTCCCACGCCTGGTTCACCGGCTTTCTGGACGACCCCGCTCACCCCTACGCCTTTGTGGTCGTGATCGAGCGCGCCGGCAGCGGGCTTGTCGCCGCCGCGCCCGCGGCCAACCGGATCCTGCACGCGGCGATCGCGGCAGAGGGATAAAACCATGATAGACATCAACGTACAAAACCTCGAAAAATCCTTCGAGGTAGGCAAAAAAATACTCGACGGGCTCTCCTTCACGGTCAACACCGGCGAGCATATCGGCATCCTCGGGCCCAACGGCTGCGGCAAGACGACGCTCTTCCGCATCCTCTGCGGTCTCGAGCGTCCCGACGAGGGCGAGGCCTCCGTCGCGCCGGGCAAGCGGATCGGGCTGATCTCCCAGATCCCCGTCTTCCCCGACGGCTGGACGACCGAGGACGTGCTGCGCGACGCGCAGCGCCGCCTGTATGAGATCTCCGCGCGGCTCGACAAGCTCTCCGGGCAGATGGAGCACGATGCCTCCCCCGCCCTGCTGCGGGAGTACGACGCGCTCTCGGAGGAATTCCGCCGTCTCGGCGGCTGGGAGATGGACGCCGAGCGCAGCCGCGTCGCGAGCGGTCTTGACATCACGCCCGCCATGCGGGAGCAGGCCTTCGACACGCTCTCGGGCGGCGAGCGCACGCGCGTGAACCTTGCGCGGCTGATCCTCGAGGATACGGACGTCCTGCTGCTCGACGAGCCGACCAACCACCTTGACCTGCACGCCACCGAATGGCTGGAGGATTATATCCTGCACTTCAAGGGCACGGTGCTCGCGATCAGCCACGACCGCTATCTCCTCGACGTCGTCGCGCAGCGCTGCATCGAGATCGTGGACGGCCGGGCCGAGTTCTACAGCGGCAACTACAGCTTTTTCGTTCTCGAGCGGCAGCGCCGCTTTGAGGAAAAGCTCAGGCAGTACGAAAAGGACCGGGCCAAGATCGAGCAGCTGCAGCGTGCGGCGGAAAAACTGCACCTCTGGGCCTTCATGGGCAACGACAAGCTGCACAAGCGCGCCTTTTCGATGGAAAAGCGCATCGAACGCCTCTCGCAGAGCGAGAAGCCGACCGAGGCGCGCAAACTCACGGTCAAGTTCCGCGAGCGGGACTTCAACGGCGACGAGGTCATCGTCGCGGACGGTCTGGAAAAAGGCTATTCCGGGCGCGTGCTCTTCTCGGGCGTTTCCCTGGAGGTCACGGGCGGCGAGCGCATCGCTCTCATCGGCGACAACGGCGCGGGCAAGACGAGCTTTCTCAAACTCCTCATGGGCGAGGAAGCGCCCGACGCCGGCTACATATACCGCGGCCCCGCGATCCGCACGGCCTACCTGCCGCAGATCGTACGCTTCGACGACGAGAGCCGCACGATGTACGACACGATGCTCTGGGAATGCCGCGCCCAGCCGCAGGAGGCGCGCGACCGTCTCGCGGCCTTCGGCTTCCGCGGCGAGGACGTGTTCAAGCGCGTCTCGACGCTCTCCGGCGGCGAGAAAAGCCGCCTGCGGCTGTGCATGCTCATGGGCGGGCAGATCAACCTGCTCGTGCTCGACGAGCCGACCAACCATCTCGACATCGCCAGCCGCGAATGGATGGAGGACGCGCTCTCGGACTATGAGCAGACGCTGCTCTTCGTCTCGCACGACCGCTATTTCATCGAAAAGTTCGCCACGCGCATCTGGACGCTCGAAAACGGGGCCTTCACCGACTTCCGCGGCGGCTGGCGGGAATACGGCGAGTGGCACGCCCGTCAGGCCGTGTTCAGCCGGAGCGCCGAAAAAAGCGAAAAGAAAGAAAGGCGCGACACGCGCGCGCCGCGTCCGGCAAACGCCGAGCGTCTGATCGCCAAAACCGAACGCGAGATCGCCGCGCTCGAGGAAAAACTCGCCGCGCTCGCGCGCGAGGAGGCGGAAAACGCCAGCGATTATCAGAAGCTCATGGCGCTCGCCGAAGAAAAAGATGCGCTTGACAAGGCCCTGACGGCGCTGTATGAAAAATGGGAGGAGCTCAATGGCTGATAAGAAAAAAGCGAAAAAGCGTCTGCTCGCCTGGCTGCTGCTGGCCGCCGCGCTGATCCTCGCGGCTGCGGCGCTGGGGATGGCGCGCTACGGGATGGGCTATTGGCCGTATCCGCTTGCGGGAGCGGCGGGCGTGCTGCTCATCGCCGCCGTTCTGTTCCTCCGGCCGAACTGGGCCGCGGTGAGCGCGACGCTCGCCTCACTTGCCTTTTTGCTGCGCTTTGCCGCGCGCGGCTATGCCTGGTGGGGCTACGCGCTGCTTTTCGTCGCGGCGCTCGTGGTGCTGCACCGCTTTCTGCCCGCCGCGCTGTGGAAGCTCGTCGTGGCGCTCGTGTGTCTGGGACTGGCATACTTCTGCTTCGTCGAGAGCTTCATCATCAAAAACGCCCGCACCGACCCGGAGCCCGAGCGCGACTATCTCATCGTGCTGGGCGCGGCGGTCTACGGCGATCAGCCCTCGCTGACGCTCATCCGCCGCATGGAGGGCGCGATGGATTATCTCGAGCGTTATCCCGAGAGCGTCGCCATCGTCTCCGGCGGCATGGGCCCGGGCGAGACCGTGACCGAGGGGCAGGCCATGTACGACTGGATGGTCGCCCACGGCGTCGATCCCGCGCGCCTCATCGCCGAGACGGAGGCCACCTCGACGGAGGAAAACCTCATAAACTCCTTCGCGATCATCCGCGAGAGGGGCGACGAGCCGCAGGGCAGGGTCGCCGTCGTATCGAGCGCGTATCACCTCTACCGCGCCAAGCTCTTCGCGCAGAAGCTGGGCGTGACGGACGCCGCGGGCGTCGCCGCGCCCTGGGGCTATTTCTTCGTGATGCTCAACTACTTCATCCGCGAGGCCTTCGGCGTGACGCATTTCTGGGTATTCGGAAACTGAACACAGAGAGGTAACAGGATGGGAAACGTGTTCTATTTTGACTGGGAAGTCAGTCTGATGCTGTGGCTCCAGGCGCATCTGGGCGCTTTCGGCGTCAAGCTCGCCTCGCTCTGCTCGGCCTTCGGCGAGGAGATGATCCTCATTCTGGTCATGGGCTTCTGCTACTGGTGCTGGAACAAGGAGCTGGGCGTCTTCATCGGCACCAACTTCTGCATGACCAACGTGTGGAACCCGATGGCCAAGAACATCGCGCTGCGCCGCCGCCCCTATTTCGACACGCCGGTAAAGTGTCTCAAGGTCGTCGATCCGAGCGCGGACATGTACGACATCGCCGCGCAGGGCTTCTCCTTCCCCAGCGGCCATTCCGCCGGTGCGGTCGCGACCTACGGCTCGATCGGCGCGTTCGTGAAAAAGGGCTGGGCCTGGGCGATCGCGGTCGTGATCCCGCTGCTCGTCGGCGTGTCGCGCTTCTGCGTCGGCGCGCACTACCCCACGGACGTGCTCTGCGGCTGGCTGCTCGGCGTGCTCGCGATCTTCATCGTGTCCGTGGTCGGACGGAAATTCCGGCACAAATGGGCCTTCTACCTGCTGCTGACCGCGACGGCGCTGCCCGGCTTTTTCTACTGCCGGACGAACGACTATTTCAGCTCCTTCGGCATGATGATCGGCTTCTTCGCGGGCAACCTTTTTGAAGAACGCTACGTGAAATTCCAAAGCACCCGCGTGTGGTGGAAGATCATCCTGCGCCTCGCGGGCGGCGTGGCGGTCTATTTCGGGCTCAACACGCTGCTCAAGCTGCCCTTTTCCTCCGCCTTCCTCGACTCCGGCACGCTCGCGGCCTACCTCGTGCGCACGCTGCGCTACGCGATCATCCTCTTCGTCGATATCGCGATCTACTCGATGGCCTTTGACCGGATCGGCACTAAAAAAGAGAAGTGAGCGAAAACTCACTTCTCTTTTTTTAGTTTTTAGAGTTTTCTCGGCGCGTGGTCATTCCTTTCTAAAAACCGCCAAAGCCCTGCATCGCGTCGAGCACGGCGAAGAGCGCGTGCTCGCGCTCTTCGATCATCTTCGTCTCGTCTCCGAAGCCCATCAGACGGTCCGAGCCGTTATTTTGCTCCCACTCCGGTAGCCCCGCGCCGTTGGGATCGCCCGTCGCGGCGAAGTTCGCCCAGTAGGAGAGCATCTGCGCGCTCAGCTCGCGGTCCCGCGCGTCGTAGAGCTTCGAGCCCTCGGGGATATTGCCGTAGCAGTAGACCTCCTCGCCGCTGTGCCAGGGGCCGAGGCGGCCGTTGCTCTTGGAGAAATAGTACTCCCAGACCGGGATGCCGTTCTCGACGGCCAGGCGGTTGAGGCAGTAGTGCGGATAGTCGAAGAAGATCGCGCCGTAGATCTCCGCCCAGTACGCCTTCGCCTCCGCGTCCGTCGCGGCGGGATAGATCGCGAGGATCTCGTCGGTGCGCTCGCCGAAATAGCGGCGGATACGTCCCTCGTAATCCTTCAGCTTCGCCTGCGAGAACATCACGAAGGGCGCGCTCTCCTCGCTGTTGTAGCCGTGCAGGATCGCCTGTTCGTTGTGGACGCCGCGGCGGTAGGACTCGTACGGCGTCTCGGTCAGGGCATAGCCGTCGATCGTCATGTGGTGCTGCGTGTCCGCCTCGCCCACCAGCTTTTCGGCCGGGAGCGCCCGCAGCTCGGCGATGCTCGCCGCGCCGTAACGCGCTTTGAGCTCGCGCCCGCTCTGCAGCGCCTCGTCCAGCGTGCGGAAGGAGTGCGGCGGCTCGACGGAGGCGACGGTCGAGCTCTCCAGGACCACGCGGTCGAACAGGCCCGCGGCCAGCGGCGAGGTGCACAGCGCGCTCACCGCCGCCGCGCCCGCCGACTCGCCGGCGAGCGTCACGTTGTCCGGATCGCCGCCGAAGGCGCGGATATTGTCCCGCACCCATTCGAGCGCCTTGATCTGGTCGAGCAGGCCGTAGTTGCCCGTCGTGCCGTTGGGCGATTCGGCGATCAGCTCCTCGTCGGCGAGGTAGCCGAACACGCCCAGGCGGTAGCCCATGTTGACGACGACCACGCCCTCGCGCGCGAGCCCCAGGCCGCTGTAATCGGCGTACCAGGGCTGTCCGGTCTGCAGCGAGCCGCCGTGGATGAAGACGTACACCGGCAGGCCGCTGACCTCGCCGGAGGGCTTCCACACGTTGACGTAGAGCGAATCCTCGCTCACGGGCGTGATATAATTGTCTTCGAGCGTGATCTCATAGTCGTGATAGCCGATGATCTGCGCCAGCGAGCTGTACAGCGCCGAATTCGTCGGCTGCATGGACTGCGGCGCGAAGCGGTCGCAGATCAGCGTGCCGGGCCAGGACACGGGATCCTGCGGCTCGCGCCAGCGCAGCTCGCCCACGGGCGGCTTGGCGTAGGGGATGCCCGTGAAGACCTCCACCGCGCCGTCGGCGCTGATGAGGCCCTGTACCTTGCCCTTCTGCGTCAGCACGACCTGCGAGCGCGCGGGCTCCTTCCCCTCGACCGCCGGGACGCGTTTCACCGGCGGCTTCGTCAGGAACAGGATGCCGGCAAAGAGGACAAGCAGACCCAGCCAGCAGAGCGCACGTTTTCCCTTTCCCTCCGCGGCGCCGTGCAGAAGGACGAAGATCGCCGCGGCGAGCGCCGTCAGCACAAAACCCCAGATCGTGTTTTTGCACAGCTCCACCAGCGTCAGCATCAGCAGCAGCGTCAGCGCAAAGCCGATCCAGAAGCCGGGTCCTCGTTTATTCATGTCTCATCCTCCGCGTTTTTTCTTTATTATATCGCCTCGGCATCCCTTCCGTCAATCGCTCCGCTCTTGCAGAAACGGGGGAAATCATGGTAGAATAAGCCGAAACAGGGAAGCTGCGGAGGAAGACCATGCTGTATATCATGAGACACGGAAAGACCGACTGGAACGCCGCGCACAAGCTGCAGGGCCGCACGGACGTACCGCTCAACGACGAGGGGCGGCGCATGGCCGAGCGCGCCCGCGAGGAATACCGGGACGTTCCTTTCGACCTGTGCTTCTGCTCTCCCCTGCGCCGTGCCAGAGAAACGGCCGATATCCTCCTGCGCGGGCGGGACGTTCCCATCCTCACGGACGAGAGACTGCGCGAGATGAGCTTCGGCGTCTTTGAGGGCGTGGAGAACAGCTATCTGCAGCCCGACTGTCCGGTCAACGTGCTCTTCCGCGCGCCGGAAGAATACCTCGTCCCGGTCGAGGAGGGCGAGAGCTTTGAAGAGCTCTTCGCGCGCACGGGCGCCTTTCTGCGCGAGGAGGTCTTTCCGCGGCTGGAGGAAGGCAAAGACGTGCTGATCGTCGGCCACGGCGCGATGAACTGCGCGATCGTCTCGCAGATCCGCGGCCTGCCCCGCTCGGAGTTCTGGAGCGCGGGGATCGAGAACTGCAAACTGCTGCGGCTGATATGAGCACATGAAAAAGCACCCTCTCACGAGGGTGCTTTTTTCATTTTATTCCGCTTTTTCAGTTTTCCATCATCAGTCGGATGATCTCCTTGTCGGTCTCGACCATACCGCGGCTGGCGAGCTTGCCGACGATCTCGATCGTGCGCTCGACGCCCTTCTTGACGATACCGTCGCCGCCGAAGAACTGGTTGCCGCCGCGGTACATCGCAAGGCCCAGCAGCCCCGCGTCCACGGCCGCGGCGATCTTGGCCGCGCAGCTGGCCTTCGCGCCGTCACAGACGATGCCGGAGGTGACGGCCACGGTGTTGACGATCGTGTGGGCGATCACCTCAAAGCGTCCGCCCTGCAGATACGCGATGCCCGAGGCCGCGCCCGCCCCGGCGCTGACCGCGCCGCAGTAGGCGGAGAGGCGGCCGATGCCGGTCTTGAGGTGGATCGTCACGAGGTTCGACACGCACAGCGCGCGCAGCAGCTTCTCCTCGCTCGCGTCCGTTTCGCGCGCGTAGACGATGACGGGCACGGAGGTCGTGATGCCCTGGTTGCCGCTGCCGGAGTTGATGACCACGGGCATCTCGCAGCCGTTCATGCGCGCGTCGCTGCCCGCGGCGGCCCAGGCCCGCAGCTTGTAGTTGATGTCGTTCTCGTGGCCCCTGAGCAGCGTCTTGCCGATGTTCGCACCGTAGTTGCTGGTAAGGCCCTCCTCGGCGATGGCCATGTTGTAGGCGATCTGCCGCTGCAGAAGCTCGCGCACGTCGCCGAGCTCCACGCTGTCGGCGAAGTCCACGATCTTCTCCACCGTCATGCAGCTGCGGTCGGTCAGCGAGGCTTCTCCTCCGCCGCCGCCGTCCTTCTTTTCCAGCAGCGTCTCGGAATTGCGGCGGATGCAGACGATGTTGGTGTGGAAATCCGTGATGCGCACGTACGCGCTCTCCGTGCCGGAGAAGACGCTCACGGCGATGTCGAAGATATGCGGTGTGTCGGCGTGGCGGACCTCGATCAGCGTCTTTTCAAGGAACTCCCCGATCGTTTTGATCTGCTCGGGCGTGATGGAGGCGAGCACCTGCAGCTCGGCGGAGGCGTCCCCGGCCGCGACGCCTGCGGCGGCGGCCGCCGGAAGGCCCTTGAGTCCGCCCGTGTTCGGCACGACGACGCTCTTGACGTTTTTGATGATGTTGCCGCTGGCCTCGACGAGCACGCGCTCGGGCATGACGCCGAGAGTCTCGCGCGCCTTCGCAGCGGCGTAGGCCACGGCGATGGGCTCGGTGCAGCCCATGGCGGGCAGCAGCTCCTCACGGAGGATCTGCACGTACTGCTGATAACATCGATCGCATTTTTCCATGATATCGTCCCTCTTTCTGTAAAAATGAAGCAGGACCCGAAGGGCATTTTTTCATGTCCTTCGGGTCGGATATTACGGATTCATCGTGTAGTTGGGCGCTTCCTTGGTAATATAGATGTCGTGCGGGTGGCTCTCCTTGAGACCCGCGCTGGTGATGCGGACGAACTTGCTCTTCGTGCGCAGCTCCTCGATGTTGTGCGCGCCGCAGTAGCCCATGCCGGAGCGCAGGCCGCCCATCATCTGGAACACGGTCTCGGACACCGGTCCGCGGAAGGGGACGCGGCCCTCGACGCCTTCGGGGACGAGCTTCTTGTTGTCCTGCTGAAAATAGCGGTCCTTCGAGCCCTTCTGCATCGCGCCGATGCTGCCCATGCCTCGGTAGACCTTGAACTGGCGGCCCTGGAAGACCTCGGTGTCGCCGGGGGCTTCCTCGCAGCCCGCGAGCATCGAGCCCATCATCACGACGCGGCCGCCCGCGGCGATGGCCTTGGTGATGTCGCCGGAGTACTTGATGCCGCCGTCGGCGATCACGGGGATGCCGTAGCGGTCGGCCATCTCGGCGCAGTGCAGGATCGCGCTGATCTGCGGCACGCCGATGCCGGCCACGACGCGCGTGGTACAGATCGAGCCCGGGCCGATGCCGACCTTGACGCAGTCCGCGCCCGCCTTGATAAGGGCCTCGACGGCCTCGGGCGTGGCGACGTTGCCGGCGACGAGCTGGGCGTCGGGGAACTTTTCCTTGACCTCGCGCACGCAGCGCATGATGTTGGCGCTGTGGCCGTGGGCGCTGTCGAGCACGAGCACGTCCACGCCGGCGTCGAGGAGCGCGCCCGCGCGGTCGAGGATATCCCGCGTCACGCCGATGGCCGCGGCGCAGAGCAGCCTGCCCGCGTCGTCCTTGGCGGAGTTGGGGTATTTGAGGACCTTTTCGATGTCCTTGATCGTGATGAGGCCGCGCAGACGGTATTCGTCGTCCACGATGGGGAGCTTTTCGATGCGGTGATGGCGCAGGATCTCCTTGGCCTCGTCGAGCGTCGTGCCGACCTTGCCGGTGACGAGCCCGCTGCTGGTCATGACCTCGGAGATGCGGCGGCTCAGCTCGGTCTCGAACTTCATGTCGCGGTTGGTGATGATGCCCACCAGCTTGCCGTCCTCGTCCACGACGGGCACGCCGGAGATGCGGTACTTGGCCATCAGGGCCTCCGCGTCGCCGAGCGTCTTGTCCGGCGTGAGGGAGAAGGGATTTGTGATGACGCCGTTTTCCGAACGCTTGACCAGGTCGACCTGCTCGGCCTGCATGTCGATGGACATATTTTTGTGGATAACGCCGATGCCGCCCTCGCGCGCGATGGCGATGGCCATGCGGTACTCGGTGACGGTATCCATCGCGGCGCTCATGACCGGGATGTTCAGACGGACTTTTTTCGTCAGATATGTGGTCAGATCCACGTCGGCGGGCAGGATATCGCTCTCCGCCGGGACCAGCAGCACGTCGTCAAAGGTCAGGCCTTCGCCGATGATACGCTCGGAATACTGCTCTTTCAGCTCCATACGCCGCTCCTTGTCAAATATGATTTTACTGCGGACAGAGATCATCAGCCGCAGTAATATTCCTTTACAAAATTATATCAAGTTTTCGCCGCATGTCAACATCTTTTGCAGCTCGCAGAGGTCCTCGGCGATCGCGTCGGCGCCCGCCTCCTCCAGCTCTCCCGGCGCGGCGTAGCCGTATCGCACGCAGATGCACTTCACGCCCGCAGCATGCGCGCCGGCGACGTCGTATTTCGTGTCGCCGATGAGGACGCAGTCCTCTTTTTCCGCGCCGAGAGAGGCGATCACGCCCTCGACGATCTCCTGCTTGGAGTTGTTGTTGCCGTCGAGTCTGCTGCCGCGGACGACGCTGAAGTATTCCCGCATCCCCGCGCGAGCGAGCAGATGCTCCGCCAGATCCAGCGGCTTCGAGGTGGCTACCGCGAGCGTCAGGCCTTTCTCCTTCAGCGCGGCAAGGAATTCCTTCATCCCGGGGAAGGGGCGGCTCTCATACACCCCGACGGGGATGTAGCGCTCCTGGAACAGGCCGCGCGCCTCCCACGCCTTTTCGTGCGAAAAGCCGTACGCCTCCATGAACTTGTCCACCAGCGGCGGCCCGGCAAAGCAGCGCAGCTCGTCGAGCTCCGCGCGGACGCCCAGCTTTTCGAGCGCATACTGCGCGCTTTTGGCGATGCCTTCCACGGTGTCGTAGAGCGTGCCGTCGAAATCAAAAAGGATATGGTGATACATTCGTTGTTCTCCCGCTTTTTTGGGTATTATACAAAAGAACGCCTTCGCCTGTCAACCACGCCGCGGGCACGGAATATACATGGAACATAAACACAATCTCATCCGGGAGGTCAATATGGAAGTATCTTATTTTCTCGGCGCGAACACCGCCGCCGGCTTCCGCTCGCTCTACGGCGGCTTCTGCCGCGGCGCGGGGGATTATCTGCGCATCGTCAAGGGCGGGCCGGGCACGGGCAAGTCGGGCTTCATACGCGCGGTCGGGCGCGAGGCGGCACGGCGCGGCTATGACGTGGAGCTCGTCCGCTGCTCGGGCGATCCGGGCTCGCTCGACGGGCTGTATATCCCCGCGCTGGGCATCGGCTGGGTCGACGGCACCGCGCCGCACGTCGCCGAGCCAGGCGTTTTCGGCGCGGATAGCGATTATGTAAACCTCGGGGAGTTCTGCCGCACGCCGCTCTGTCCCGCCGACGCCGCCCGCGCCTCCGCGCTGAACGCGGCGTACAAGGAGCGCTACGGGCGCGCCTACGCCCTGCTCGCCGCGGGCGAAAAGCTCGAGACGGCGCTCGCGCCGCCGCCCTGCGGTGAGAATGAAACCGAGCGCGCCGAGGCCGTGCTGCGCGCGCTCGTCGACCGCATCGCGCCGCCCCGCGACCGGGAAGGGACGCTCTCGCGGCGCTTCGGCGGCGCCGTCAGCTGCGAGGGGCTCGTGCGGGACGAGTCGCCGTTCGCCTCGTGCCGCCTCCTCTACGTCTGCGAGGACGGCTGCGGCCTCGCCTCCCGGGCGCTCGCCGCGGCGGCCGATGAAGCGCTCCTGCGCGGGCAGAGGGTGATCGAGCTGCTCTCCCCTCTCGACGGCAGTTCGACGGACGGCGTCCTGCTGCCCGAGCTCTCTGCCGCCTTCGTGCGGACCGCGCCGCAGCAGGGGAGCCATAAAAAAGTCGCGCTCGACCGGCTCTGCGGCTCGCTCGACGAGATCAAGGAGCGGCGGCGGGCCCTGCGCGCCGCACGGCGCGAGCGGGCGCGCTGCACGGAGGCCGCCTGCGCCGTGCTGGCGGAGGCCAAAGCACTGCACGACGAGCTCGAGCGCGTCTATCGGCCCTATATGGACTTTCCCTCCCTCGACGAGCGCACCGCAAAGGAGCTTGCGCGTATCTTCTGATAAAAAAGGAAACCGCCTTAGGCGCGCTCACATAGGGAGACGACAGGTTTTGAGCGGCACTTTTCCGCCCATGCTTCATAGAAAAAACCGGAAATACATCAAGT